>NZ_JAGHWR010000008.1:0-127408 GCF_017746155.1 Xanthomonas sp. D-36-1 | reverse complement strand
CTGCCGACCTGGCCGCCCCGACACTGGATAGTGCGGCGCGATCAGGGCAAGCAGTTGCTGCCACGGAACAACCTGCTCCATCTCGGCAAGAAAGATCTCGCGCCGGGTCTGCTTACGCTTGCCCAAGCCCTCAGCGTCACCGAACGTCAGCTGCATGGATGAATCCTCTACATAAGGCGATAGTGTCGCGCATCTGCGGTGAGTTGATCAGACCTTCCCTAGATCAAGCACATCATCCATTCGCATAAAGAAAGCCGCACTATTGCATCCACATCAACGCAACAGGGCGCGATTCGCATCGCGCCCTGTTGCGTTTGTACTTCATTGATCAGCCAATCACTAATCACTAATCGCCAATCCGCCATTCAACAACACCGAAACCCACTCTTGCCGCCATACCGCGCATCCTGGCGCTCGCGAAAGAAGGCGGGGTAGTCCATCACCGGTTTGTCGGGATGTTTTTCCAGCATGTGGCGCACGTAGTTGTCGTAGTCGGGAATGCCGCAACACAGCCGCGCGGTCTGGATCAGGCGCCGCCAGATGCGGCGATGTGCCTGATAGTGACTGGCCAGGACGAGTTGCGTGCCCATTACAGGTCTGCCATCTGATGCGGCTGCAACGCCACGTACGGGGTTTCGCGGTCAGTGCGCTGCGGGTTGCGGCGTGCCGCCACGATCGTCTTGATCGAATAGATCAGGATCGAGCCGACCACGAACAGGAACAGCACGGTCAGCCCGGTGTTGACGTAGGCATTGGTGACGATCTGCTGCATTTGCGGCACCGTCTTGGCCGGCGCGGTAATGGTGTTGCTGGCGATGGCCGCCTGGAACTTGTGGGCCTGTGCCAGGAAGCCCTGCGCCGGGTTGCTGTCGAAGATCTTGATCAGCCCCGCATAGGTGGTGCACAGCAACAGCCACAGCGCCGGCATGATGGTGACCCACGCGTAGCGGTCGCGCTTCATCTTGAACAGCACCACCGTGCCCAGCATCAACGCGATCCCGGCCAGCATCTGGTTGGAGATGCCGAACAATGGCCACAAGGTCTGGATGCCGCCGAACGGATCGATCACGCCGGTGTAGAGCAGATAGCCCCACAGCGCCACGCAGCCGGCGGTGGCGATGATATTGGCGGTCCACGACTCGGTCTTCTTCAACGCCGGGATGAAGTTGCCCAGCAGGTCCTGCAGCATGAAGCGGCCGGCGCGCGTGCCGGCGTCCACTGCGGTCAGGATGAACAGTGCTTCGAACAGGATGGCGAAGTGATACCAGAACGCCATGGTGTCTTCGCCCGGCAGCAACTGGTGCAGGATCTGCGCGATGCCCACCGCCAGCGTAGGTGCACCGCCAGCGCGCGCCAGGATGCTGTGCTCGCCGATATCGCGTGCCGTGGCCTCGAGCACCTGCGGTGTGATCGAAAAGCCCCACTCGCTGATCTTGGCAGCGACTGCGACAGTGTCGGTGCCGACCAGCGAGGCGGGACTGTTCATGGCGAAGTAGATGCCCGGCTCGATGATCGACGCGGCCACCAGCGCCATGATCGCCACGAACGATTCCATCAGCATGCCGCCATAGCCGATGTAGCGCATGTGGCCTTCATTGGCGAGCAGCTTGGGCGTGGTGCCGGAAGCGATCAACGCATGGAAGCCGGAGACCGCGCCGCAGGCGATGGTGATGAACAGGAACGGGAAGATGCCGCCTTTCCACACCGGGCCATCGCCGGTGGAGGCGAATTGCGTGAGCGCCGGCATCTTCAGGTCCGGCATGACCACCAGGATGCCGATCGCCAGCGCCAGGATGGTGCCGATCTTGAGGAAGGTGGACAGGTAATCGCGCGGCGCCAGCAGCAGCCACACCGGCAATACCGAGGCGACGAAGCCGTAGCCGATCAGCATCCAGGTGATCTGCTTGGCGGTGAAGGTGAAGGCCGGACCCCAGGTCGGGTCAGCGGCGACCTTGCCGCCCAGCCAGATCGCGCCCAGCAGCAGGATCAACCCCACCACCGAGATCTCGCCGATCTTGCCGACGCGGATGTAGCGCATGTACACGCCCATCATGAGCGCGATGGGCATTGTCGCGATGACGGTGAACATGCCCCACGGGCTTTCTGCCAGCGCCTTGACCACCACCATCGCCAGCACGGCCAGGATGATGATCATGATCAGGAAGGCGCCGAACAGGGCGATGGTGCCGGGTACCTGGCCCATCTCCTCGCGCACCAGGTCGCCTAGCGAGCGGCCGTTGCGACGGCTGGACAGGAACAGCACCACGAAGTCCTGCACCGCACCGGCGAACACCACGCCGACCACCAGCCACAGCAGGCCGGGCAGGTAGCCCATCTGCGCGGCGAGCACCGGGCCGACCAGGGGGCCGGCGCCGGCGATGGCAGCAAAGTGGTGGCCGAACAGCACGTGCTTGTTGGTGGGCACGTAATCCAGGCCGTCGTTGTTGGCGACTGCCGGGGTGGCGCGGGTGATGTCCAGCTGCATCACCTTGTCGGCGATGAACAGGCTGTAGAACCGGTAGGCGATCAGGTAGATCGACACCGCCGCCACCACGATCCACAACGCGTTGATGTGTTCGCCACGCCGCAGCGCAACGGTGCCCAGGCAGAACGCGGCCAGCAGCGCCAACGCGCCCCAGGCCAGCTTCGAGAACCCTTTCATGCATGCCCCTCAGGAACGATTCGTTCAAGGGTCCACCCACGCCCGGCCGCGGTCAATGCCAGCCGGACGCAAGGGGGTAAAACTTTGGTCGTAGGGTGCCACGGTCACGGATCGGTTAGGGGCGCTGCCGCGCTGGCGGCGTTTGGAACGATCGGTTGCAATGGTTGCGGTTGGGCGGCGGCCCGCGCGCACCCATCATTGGCGCTTCGCCACAAAGCACAGGGACAAGCGATGAGCACCACGACCACCACAGCAGCGCACGTGCTGCGCACCATTCGCGGCATGCCGACCTCCGACGGGGCCGGGGTCAAGCTGACCCGCGTCATCGGCACGCAGCAGCTGCCGGAGCTGGACCCGTTTCTGATGCTGGACGAATTCGGCACCGACAAGGCCGAAGACTATCTGGCCGGTTTTCCCAGCCACCCGCATCGCGGTTTCGAGACCGTGACCTACATGCTCGACGGGCGCATGCGCCACAAGGACAACCACGGCAACGAAGGCCTGCTGACCCCGGGCAGCGTGCAGTGGATGACCGCCGGGCGCGGGCTGATCCATTCGGAAATGCCGGAGCAGGAATCCGGGCGCATGCGCGGCTTTCAGTTGTGGGTGAACCTGCCGGCGCGCGACAAGATGACCGACCCCAAATATCAGGAGTACGCACCCGACCACATTCCGGTGGCGCATCCGGCACCCGGCGTGACGGTCAAGGTGATTGCCGGTGCGGTGGGCGAGGTGGTCGGGCCGATCGTGCAACCTGCAACCAGCCCGGTGTACCTGGATATCGCGTTGGAACCGAACGTGGAATGGGAATATCAGCTGCCGAGCGGGCATAACGCGTTCGCGTATGCCTTCGAGGGCGCACTGACGGTGGGCGAGAGCGACACCGCGCGCGTGTTGCCGGCGCAGCAGCTGGCCGTGCTGGGCGGTGGGCAGCGCCTGCGCCTGCACGCCGGTGCCGACGGCGCGCAACTGATCCTGGTCGCGGGGCGCCCGCTCAACGAGCCGGTGATGCGGCATGGCCCGTTCGTGATGAACACCAAGCAGGAGCTGATGCAGGCCTTCGTCGATTTCCAGGAAGGCCGGTTTTGAACTGGCTCGCGCCCGACAGCAGGAGCCGGCAATGAGTGACCGGCCTGTCAGCGTGCGCACCGGCGCGGTGCCGTACACGGTCAGCATCCACGACGGACTGCACACCTGGAGCGGCGATACGCAGCTGGCCAATGGTGGCGGCGACGCCGGGCCGGATCCCGAGTCGCAGGTGTTGGGCGCACTGGGAGCGTGCACTGCCATCACGGTGTCGATGGTGGCCGCGCGCAAGCAGTGGCCGCTGACGGCGGTGCACGTGCATCTGCATTACACGCAGTGCGGCGCTGCCGGCACGGCGATCGCCCGCGAGGTGGTGCTTGACGGGGCGCTGGACGACGAGCAACGCGCACGGTTGATGGAAGTGGCCGACAAATGCCCGATCCATCGCCTGCTTACCGGCGAGGTGCGCATCCAGACTCGGTTGCAGGCGGCTGGCGGCGGTGGAGACACGGCGATTGGCGCGACTGACAGACGCTTGCCGGCGGTCCTTGAGTATGGTGAATGCGAAATCGGAATCGGAACGGGCGATCGGTCCGCGCCGATTCCGGGCGTACGCCGAGGGGAGCCGCTGCTCCAACGTGCGCAACCGTGAGCGTTCTCCCACGCGTCGCCGCCGCACGTGGTGTCCGCCAGAATCAAAACCGTTGAGCCGATGGACGTATCCGGCGCGCCTGGTGCACGTGCACGCCGCTGGTCGTCGCATTACGCGCGTCGGCGTGACACGCGTGGGGCACACGCATCGAGCGCGCAATGGTGATCTGCGGCGACACGCAAGCGGCAGATGTGGTCAGACCAATGCCTGCAGCGCGCCGGGCAGACCCCCGCGCTGCAAGGCTGTTGCAGCAGCAGTGCGCAGCGCTGCGTCAGCGCTGCAGCGCCAGGCTGGCCGGCTGCAGATCCATGTTCTGCACCATCGACTGCATCGAGGCGAGTTCTTCGGTGCTGGCGCCATCGATCCACAGCTGCGCGTAGCGCTTCTTGCCCAGTTCGACCACGGTGACGCGGCGCGATTCCGTACCCGGCATGTCGCGGCCGCCCAGATCGAGCTTGTACCAGTAGAAATCTTCCTGCTGGATCTGGCCCTTTTCGGCGCGGCGGTCGCGTGCCAACGTCATCGCCGGGTCGCGGGTAGTGAGCATCACTCCCACCACCTGGCGGCCATCTGCCGTCACGGCCTTGCAGACCAGGTAATCGGCACCGGCGAGCTCGTTCCATTGCAGGCCGGAGGCCGGTGGCAACGGCGGGCAGACTGGCGAGGTCTGGGCGTGGGCGGTGGCAGCGGCCAGCAGCAAGCTCAGGCCAACAAGGCAGGATGCAGACTTCATACACGATTCCCCGGCATTGGATGACGATGCGGGCGCGCTTATTTGGTGCCGTTGCAGTACCTCGAACTCCCCGCTCAAGGACTGCCGTCCACGCAACGCGCTCCGTCTACAAGGCCATCACTACCACAGTTTTGCGAATTAGCTCAAGTGATGTCGCACATGTGCCTGGCATCGCATGTGCAGCTTGGCACTTCCGTTACGAGACCTGGTGATCGCGCGTGTCGGTCCACTCGCGCAGCGCACGGTTTCAAGGGTAATTAACCGGTTTCGGGGCCGGTGACTCGGGCAGCGGAATGAACTCCTCGTCGTCGCCGGGAATGCTGCCGAAGCGGCCGGCTTGCCAGTCGTCCTTGGCCTGCTCGATGCGTTGCTTGGAACTGGACACGAAGTTCCACCATAGATGACGCGGCCCATCCAGCGGCTCGCCACCAAGCAGCATTGCCTTGAGCGGGGTCTTGGCGCGCAAGCGGCCACGGGCGCCGGGCGAGGGCACGATCAGGTGGCGAGCTGGCACATCGGCACCATCCAGCTGCGCCTCGCCTTCCAGGATGTACAGGGCGCGCTCGGCGTGCCCGGCGTCCAGATCGAGTTCGGCGTCGGGCGCCAGGTCCAGCGCCACATTCAGCGTGCCGCTGAACACCTGCACCGGCGATTCCTCACCGTACGCGCGGCCGGCAATCACGCGCAGCCACACGCCGTCGCGGCGCTGCTGCGGCAGGCTTGCCGCCGCGTGGTGATGGAACGCTGGCGCGGTCTCCTCGGCCGAGCGCGGCAAGGCGATCCAGGTCTGCATGCCGTGCAAGGCGTGTTGGCGTGCGCGCTCCGGGCCTGGCGTGCGTTCGGAATGGGCGATGCCGCGGCCGGCAGTCATCCAGTTGACGTCGCCAGGGCGGATCACCTGATCCGAGCCCAGCGTGTCGCGGTGGCCGATTTCTCCGGCCCACAGGAACGTGACCGTGGCCAGGCCGATGTGCGGATGTGGGCGTACATCGATGCCGTGATCCGGCTCCAGTACGGCTGGGCCCATGTGGTCGACGAACACGAATGGCCCGACGCTGCGCGCCTGCAGGGTGGGCACGGCGCGGCGCACTTCCAGTCCGCCGATGTCATGGACGCGTGGAGCGATCAGGGTGGTCATGCGCGGTCTCGCGGAGTGATGACGTGGGCACGAGCTTGGCATGCGCGGTGGCCGAGGCGGGCGCGTGGCGTAAAACGCAGTGTCCGAGTCATGGCGCTTCATGCGCGTCGGGCAATGCGCCATCGGTGTGGCGGCTGGCGCCGCACCGCGAACGCCATGCGGGCGTGGCATGGGCTAGCAGCGGCTCATGGCGAGAAAGCCCCGGTCCTTTGCAGGCCGGATGCGTTGCCAGCGTGGACATTGTTGGCGGCGAAGACGACTCATCCAGCGCTGCGGTCCGGGATCAGGCAGGCCGCAACATTGAGGCGCAGGCGTAGGCGCCATTCCCGTCCGCATGTCCAATCGGCAAGGCCCAAGGCGCTTGCGGCCACCATGGCCGGCCCGATCTTCCTCCGCGAGCGGCCGTGTCCAGACGTCGCCGCCGGTGCTGCCGCCAAGCATCGGTTGGCGAGGCTCTGGCAGCGGCGAAGTTGCAACACGAACGAAGTTGCATTGCGGGAAACGTACCGGCGCAACCTAGATGCGTCGTGCCAAGTCACGCGTGTCATCGCGCCATGAATAATAGCGGCGCTTGCACGCTCCACGAGCGTGTTGGCCTTCACTGCAGGCGTCTCAGATGCCGGATCGGCAACGGTCGCTTGCTGCGCATCGTCTGCGCTGCACACGTGGCGGCAACTCGCTCGCGCTTTCGCGTTTTACTCGATGCGTTTCAGATTCTCACTCCCAATCTGAGGACTTACCTTCATGGTCTCATCGATCTCAGGAAAGAAAACCAGATCGCTGCTCTTCTTGGTCATGGCGGCGTCGGTGCCATCCCTTGGTAGTGCCCAGAGCGTCCAGCATGCCGTCAACAGCCGCATCATCAGTGTGGCCGCCGGTGTCCGCTCGCTGGCCTTCTCGGCGAATGGAAAGACGGTTGCCTGCTATGCGGTCTACGCCAACAGGAGCGTCGCAGGGCCGACCCTCAACAGTGCGGTCAACTATCAGGTGGTTTCTTCTTCTTCCTCATGCAGGGATCAGCCCTACGCAGTCGGGTATTCCGTGAACTTCCAGCCCCCATCCAACAAGAACATGGTTTTCTTCCGGATCGACGGTGCCGGTCGCATCGCCATCACTGAAAACTGATTGGTCGCCTTAGCGCCGTGTCAGTGTGACCGCCCGTGCATGCGGCGCCTGACGCGGCTTGAACGCCTGCTCACAGCAGCTGAGCGGGGTAGGCTGCCGGCACCGTCACCTCGCCGCGGCGCGAGGCCAGCCGGTCGGCCAGGCGTGTGGGCTCGGGCAGGCGATAGGTGCGCAACGTGCGCAGGGTCCAGTCCAGTGCGCCTTGCATCGACACGCGATGGCCGGGCGAGACAATCAATGGATTGCAGCGCGGTTTGCTGCGCAGCGCCCAGCCGATCTGCGCACCGCCCAGCAGGATCGGCGTGTGGTCGCCGCGTTCGGGCCCAGGCTCGGCGAAGCTGCCGGCCAGGCGCTGCTTGGCGATGCCGATGCACGGCAGGCCGGTCACCACGCCGAAGTGCGCTGCGATGCCAAGCTTGCGTGGATGCGCGATGCCCTGGCCATCGATGAACACCAGGTCCGGCGTGCGCGACAGCAGCGCCAGGGCCTGCAGCAATGCCGGCAATTCGCGAAAACTGAGCAGGCCAGGGACATAGGGCATCGAGGTCGGCACGCGCGCGATGTGCGTTTCCAGCGGCAGCAACGTCTGCGCATCCAGCAACACGGCGGCCGCGCGGGTGGTCTGGCCATCGTCTTCGAAACCGACATCGAACCCTGCAAGCAACTGCGGCGTGGCGCTCACTGCGTCGTCGAGCACCACGCGCTGCGCCAGTTGCTGTTGCAACTGTCGCGCCTGGATCACGCTGCCGTCCCAACCGGCGAAGACGGGGTCGTTGGTCTGCATTGCCAAAGCATCGCGCGCGGCATGTGGCGATCTCGTGCACGCCTGCGATGCACGCGCTGCCGCTACAATCGCAGGCTGATCGGCCCCCAATCGGAGAACCGTAGTGACCCGCAAACTCGTACTGCTGCGCCATGGCCAGAGCCAATGGAATCTGGACAACCGTTTCACCGGCTGGGTGGATGTGGAACTGACCGACCAGGGCCGCCAGGAAGCTGTGGCAGCCGGCAGGCTGATGAAGGACGAAGGGCTGCAGTTCGATGTCGCCCACACCTCGGTGCTCAAGCGCGCCATCCACACGCTGCAGGGCGCGTTGAAGGAGCTTGACCAGGACTGGTTGCCGGTGTCCAAGAGCTGGCGCCTCAACGAGCGCCACTACGGTGGCCTGCAAGGCCTGGACAAGGCCGAAACCGCGGCCAAGCACGGCGAGGAGCAGGTCAAGATCTGGCGCCGTTCGTACGACATCCCGCCGCCGGCGATGGACGTCAACGACCCGGGCCACCCGTGCCACGACCGTCGCTACGCCACCCTCGACCGCAATGCGCTGCCGGGGACCGAGTCGCTGGCGACCACGCTGGTGCGCGTGTTGCCGTATTGGCACGACGCGATTGCGCCGCAGTTGAAGGCCGGGCAGACCGTGCTGGTGACCGCGCACGGCAATTCGCTGCGTGCGCTCTACAAGTACCTCAACGATGTCTCCAATGAGCAGATCCTGGAGCTCAACATCCCTACCGGCATCCCGTTGCTGTTCGAGCTGGACGACAACTTGCAGGTGCGCAGCTTCCGTTACCTGGGCGACCCGGAAGCGGCCAAGCGCGCGGCCGAAGCAGTAGCCAACCAGGGCAAGGCGAAGTAATCGCCGCTGGCGCTTGCAGCGCTGCGTGCGGTGCGCGCAGCGCGAGTTCTTGCGCGCACGCGGCTGCAAGCGGCTGCATGCGGTGGTGAATGGACGCGGTGCGAGGGGGCGATGCGCGCTCCGCCGAGTGCAGGCGAGACACGATGTCAGGCAAACGTGGAACCCGGCAGATGACTGCCGTTTATTGTCGCGCGTATCTGGTGACGCTTGGCATGCTGCTGGCCGGCGGCCCCGCCTTTGTCGCTTTGGCTGCCAGCGACATCTCCGGTGCGGGGGCTGGGGCTGGCGCTGCTGATCTGCGCAATGGGCGTACTACTGCTGGGGATTGGCGTCGCTGGGCCGTCGCGACAGATGGAAGCGTGCGCCGATGCGGCGTCGGGGCACGAGGTCGCCCTGGTGCTGATGGCGTTGGCGTATCCGGTGTACCTGTTGATGGCGCCGTTCTACGCGCGGCCTTGAGCGCATGCGATGGCGCGAGCTGCGCCGGTGTGGGTGGAAACAGCGCGCCGCGGTGTCGATGACAGACGCGCACGTGGTGTACTGATGCAATGGACTTTCATACGGCACGGCGTCGCAGGTTATGTTGCAGTGCCGCTGCACTGATGTGGTCTGGCCGGTTGCGCCGCGACTGACGGGGAGGCGGGCGCCTGCTGCGCGGTCCTTCGCCAGCGCTTGCCGACCGGATGTTGACTTTTTTCGATCGCGCCTGCGCGGTCAGCCCTTGGAGAATTCAATGAAGTTGCGCAAGTTAGCCCCGCTATCGCTCGCGGTCGCCATCGTGGTCGCGCTGTCTGCGTGCGGTGCCTCCGACGACACTGCCAAGGTGGCGCCCGCCGCACCGCGGGCGGTACCGACCAAGGTGGACGTGTCCAAGCTCGATGCGCCGATCGTGGCGTTCAGCAGCGGCGATCTGGACCCGAGCATCGCCGCGTGTGAGGACCTCAACGGGTTCGTCAACGCCAGGTGGCTCAAGGCCAACCCGGTGCCGTCCGATCGCACCAGCTGGGGCAGCTTTGAGGTGCTGGCCGAGCGCTCGCTGACCATCCAGCACGCGCTGGTGGAGCAACTGGCGCGCGGCAACCTGTCGGCCGGTTCGGTGGATGCCAAGCTCGCGGACCTGTGGCGGACCGGCTCGGATGAAGCGGCGATCGACAAAGCCGGCATTACGCCGCTGCAGCCGCAATTGAAGGACATCGAGGCATTGACCGATGCGCCGGCCATTGCCGCCTGGTTGCGCAACAGTTATGCGCAAGGCCAGGGTGTGGTGTTTTCGTTCGGTGCCAATGCCGACTACAAGAATTCCGAGCAGATGATCGCCTACGCAGGGCAGGGCGGTCTGGGCTTGCCCGAAAAGGGCTATTACACCGATCCGGCGCAGGCAAAGATTCGCGAGCAGTACGTGGCCTACATCGCGCGGATGCTGGAGCTGTCGGGCATCCCGGCACCGCAGGCGGCTGCCCAGGCCAAGGCGGTGATGGCGTTCGAGACGCGCCTGGCCAATGCGTCGTTGTCGCGTATCGAACTGCGCGACCCGGCCAAGCGCTACAACCCGGTCGATGTGGCCGGCGCCAACGCCATCACGCCGCACTTCGACTGGAAGGCGTTCTTCGCGGCGCTCAAGGTGCCGGCCGGCACCTTCTCGCTGAGCCAGCCGGGCTATTTCGCCGAGCTCGATGCGATGCTGGCCGATACGCCGGTCGATACCTGGAAAGCGTATCTGCGCTTCCACACGGTGGACGAAGCGGCGCCGTACCTGGCCAAGCCGTTCGAGCAGGCCAATTTCGATTTCTACGCCAAGACCCTGCGCGGCCAGCAGGACATGCTGCCGCGCTGGAAGCGCACCTTGAATGCGGTCAACGAGGCGATGGGCGAGGCCTTGGGCCAGCTGTACGTGCAATCCGCATTTCCGGCCGAATCGAAGCAGCAGATGCAGCAACTGGTGCAGAATCTATCGGCGGCGCTCAAGGCGCGGCTGGAAAAGCTCGACTGGATGAGCGCGGAAACCAAACAGCGCGCACTGGAAAAATGGGCCAGCTTCACTCCCAAGATCGGTTACCCGGACCAGTGGCGCGATTGGTCGGGTCTTCAGACGCGTGGCGACGGCTTTCTTGCCAACATGCAGGCCGCACAGGCATTCAACTACCGCTACATGCTGGACAAGATCGGCAAGCCGGTCGACAAGCGCGAGTGGCATATGACCCCGCAGACGGTGAACGCGTACTACAACGCCACGCGTAACGAGATCGTGTTTCCGGCCGCGATCCTGCAGCCGCCGTTCTTCGATCCCAAGGCCGATCCGGCCTTGAACTACGGTGGCATCGGCGCGGTGATCGGGCACGAAATGATGCACGGCTACGACGATTCCGGTAGCCAGTTCGATGCCAAGGGCAACTTCGATAGCTGGTGGACCGAGGCAGACCGCAAGCTGTTCACCGAGCGCACCGACCAGCTGGTGGCCCAGTTCGATGGCTATGAAGCGATCAAGGGTGTGCACGTCAAAGGCAAGCTGACGCTGGGCGAGAACATCGGCGACCTGGGCGGTCTGACCGTGGCTTACGATGCCTTGCAAATGGCATTGCAGGAGCAGCCGGTCGCCAACAAGCAGATCGATGGCTATTCGCAGGACCAGCGGTTCTTCATGAACTGGGCCACGGTGTGGCGCCGCAACTTCACCGATGGCGAATTGCGCGTGCGCCTGAACACCGACCCGCACGCGCCGGCGAATTTCCGCGCCAACGGTGCGCCGTCGAACATGCCGGCGTTTGCGCAGGCCTTCCAGTGCAAGCCCGGCGATACGATGGTACGGGGCGACAAGGAGCGCGTGACCATCTGGTAAGCGACGTGGGCGCGCGCTGGTGTTTCGGCAGCTCGCGCGCCACGCTGCTGATGACGCCATACACCGTATCGCTCGCCTTGTGCGGCACGTGGTACTGCGCGTGCTCGCCTCCGGGACACCCGCCTGTTGCTTGCCGGAATTGTCGAGGTTGCTTGTGGCGGCGTCTGCACACCGGTCTGCCCGCGTGGGCTCTACACTGCCGCGCTGCGAATCGCGGAATCGGCAGTGACAAAGCGGAAATTTTTCAAATGGTTCGGCGTTGCGCTGCTGGTGCTGGTGCTGGTGCTGGTGCTGGCCAGTGCGTTAGCGCTGTACGGCTACGGGCGCTTTGCCGACCGCCAACGCGGGCCGGTCAGTCACGTGCTGCCTGCCAAGGCGGCGACAACGCCCATCGACAAGGTGGTGGCGCCATTGCAACAGGCGCATGCCGGTCAGACCGGCATGGTGATCCTGCCGGACAACGTCGATGCGTTTGCGGTACGTGCGCTCACCGCGCGTGCGGCCGGGCGCAGCCTGGATCTGCAGTACTACATCTGGCACGCCGATTTCACCGGCAACCTGCTGCACAACGAGTTGCTGCGCGCGGCCGATCGCGGGGTGCGCGTGCGGTTGCTGCTGGACGACATGAATATCCATGGCAGCGATTCGGTGCTGGCCGCCCTGGATAGCCATCCGCTGATCGAGATTCGCCTGTTCAACCCGACCCGCGCGCGCGAAGGCACCTTGATGCGCGGCGTGGAGATGGTGCTGCGCATGTTCAGCATCAACCGCCGCATGCACAACAAGGCCTGGATTGCCGATGGCCGCATCGCGGTGGTGGGTGGGCGCAACGTGGGCGACGAATATTTCGATGCGGCGCGCGACACCAATTTCATGGATATGGATGCGGCGCTGATGGGGCCAGCGGTGGGCCAGGCCGAGCAGGTATTCGATGCGTACTGGAATAGCCCCAATGCCTTGCCGCTGTCTGCGCTGGTTACCGCAAAACCGCAGGCACTGGAGGCCTTGCGTGGCAGCCTGGACGCCGGCATGGCATCGGTGCGCGCGCATCCGTATGTGGAGCGGCTCAAGCGCTCTCCAAGCGTGCGCGAACTGATGCAGGGCGACCGCCCGGTGCACTGGGTGTCGCAAGCGCGTATCGTCTCCGACCCGCCGGAAAAAGCCGAAGGTGCGCCGCCGCAAGCCGACTGGATGACGCCAGTGCTGATCGGCGAAATGGCGCACGCACAGCGCGGGCTGAAAGTGATTTCGCCGTATTTCGTGCCGGGCGACGAGGGCATGCGCTGGATCGGCAATCTGCGCCAGCGCAACGTGCGCGTGAGCATTCTGACCAATTCGCTGGCAGCCAACGACGTGGTGGCAGTGCACAGCGGTTACGCCGGTTATCGCGTGCCGCTCCTGCAGCAGGGCGTGCGCCTGCATGAGCTCAAGCCGATGGGCAAGCCGGACGGCAGCCTGTTCGGTTCCAGCGGCGCCAGCTTGCATACCAAGGCGTTTGTCGTGGACGACAGCAGCGGTTTCATCGGCTCGTTCAACCTGGACCCGCGTTCGATGAACCTCAATACCGAAATGGGCCTGTTGTTCAACGACCGTGTGGTCACCGCGGAGCTGGAGCGCCTGTACAACCACAAGGTCAGTGCGCCGGTGAGTTACCGCGTGACCCTGGACCAGGGCGAACTGCGTTGGCACGATGATGCCGCGCAGCCGCCCGAGGTGTGGTCGCGCGAGCCGGCCGCGAGCGTGTGGCGACGTGGTGCAGCAACGGTGATGGGCTGGCTGCCGCTTGAGTCGCAGCTGTAGGTCCGCTCAGGGTGTTGCCCTCATCCGCCCTTCGGGCACTTTCTCCCGCAGACCGGAGAAGGGAATGTGGAGATCTTCATGGACGGAAGAGATGCGCGCGTCGATCCTGCGCAGCGCAGTGGTTGCGTTGGAACAGACGCAGTGGTTGTGCCCAGCACAGGCACTGGCTCTGTCGAGCAGATGCGCAGGGTCTGTCGCGCAGAAGGTGCAGTGGTTCTGGCAGCACGTTTGGCGCGCGACGTGGACGTCTGTCGCGTTATTGCAGCTGCGTCACGATCTCGCGCGCCATCGCGCCCAGCGGCAGGATACGGTCCGCGCCGCCGCGCTTGATCGCTTCCTTGGGCATGCCGAACACGATGCTGGTGTGTTCGTCCTGCGCGACCGTGCGTGCGCCGGCCTGGCGCATTTCCAGCAGGCCGGCGGCACCATCGTCGCCCATGCCGGTCATGATGATGCCCAGCGCATTGCTGCCGGCCGCGCGCGCGGCCGAGCGGAACAGTACATCGACCGACGGGCGATGCCGGTTGACCGGTGGTCCTTCCAGCACTTCGACGAAATACTGCGCGCCGCTGCGACGCAGCAGCAGATGTTTGCCGCCGGGGGCGATCAATGCGCGGCCCGGCATCACGCGGTCGTTGTTGGCGGCTTCCTTGACGGCGATCTGGCACAGGCCGTTCAGACGTGCGGCGAAGGCAGCGGTGAATTTCTCCGGCATGTGCTGCACGATCACGATGCCCGGGCAGACGCGCGGCAGTGCCGTGAGCACTTCTTCCAGGGCCTGGGTGCCGCCGGTGGAGGTGCCGATCGCGACGATGCGTTCGGTGGTCTGCGCCAGCGCACGCCCGCTTTGCGCCGGCAGGATGACATCTGCTGTGTGCTTGACCTCCGCTTCCAGCGGCGCGGCAGTCACGCGCGCGGCCAGCCGCTTGACGTTGGCGCGCGCGGCGCTGCGCACGGTCGCCACCAGTTCGTCGGCAGAGTCGGTGAGAAATTGCTTCAGACCCAGGCGGGGTTTGGTCACCACCGCCACCGCGCCGGCGGCCAGCGCATCCATGGTGACGCGCGCGCCTTTTTCGGTGAGCGTGGAGCAGATCACCACCGGCGTGGGCCGCTCGCTCATGATCTTGCGCAGGAAGGTGATGCCGTCCATGCGCGGCATTTCCACGTCGAGCACGATCACATCCGGCCAGTGCTGGCGCATTTTTTCGATCGCCAGCAGCGGGTCCGCGGCGGTGGCGATGACGTCGATGCCGGGCGCGTCGTTGAGCACGCCCACCAGCACCTGGCGCACCACTGCCGAATCGTCGACCACCATGGCCTTGATGGGAGTGGGGTTGGCGGCGGGGCGATGGAGCGCTGTCGACACGGTGAACCCCTGGGTCATGCCTTGCGGAAAATCGAGGGTGCCACCTGGACCAGATCGATGTCGAGTTCGCTCAGGCTTTCCGAATGGCCGATGCAGAAGTGCCCGCCCGACTTGAGGTTGGACAGCACGCGCAGGATCACTTCGCGCTTGGTCTGGCCATTGAAATAGATCATCACATTGCGCAGAAAAATCGCATCGAAGCTGCCCAGTGCCGGCAACGCGGCATTGAGATTGGCGTGCACGAACTGCACGCGCTCGCGCAGTCGCCGCTCCACCAGCAAGGTGCCGTCGTACTCGCCCTGGCCACGCAGGCAGTAGCGTTTGAGATAGGCCTGCGGGATGCCGTCGATACGTTGCAGCGCGTAATGGCCGGTGCGTGCCTTGGCCAGCACGCGGGTGCTGATGTCGCTGCCTACCACTTCGAACGGGCGGCCCTGCAAGGTGTCGTCCAGCACCATGGCCATGCTGTAGGCTTCTTCGCCGCTGGAACTGGCAGCGCTCCAGCAGCGGAACGGCAGCCCGCCACGGTGTTCGCCGGCCAGCTTGCGCAGCAGCTCGAAATGCTTGGGCTCGCGGAAGAAATAGGTTTCGTTGGTGGTGAGCAGGTCGATCGCGGTCTGGATTTCCCTGCGGTCCTGGCGGCTTTCCAACAGCTGCAGGTACTGCGTGTAGGTGCTGAACTGATGTTCGCGCAGACGCTTGCCCAGGCGGCCGCACAGCATCGCCTTCTTGCCGGAGGAAATGGTAATGCCGGCCGCTTCGAAGATGAAGCGCTGGAAGCGGCCGAACTCCTGTTCGGTGATGGCGGTTGCTGTGCTCATTGGCTCAGGCCACGTCCGCATCGCTGTGGAACGTGCTGTCGCTCAGGCGTGCGATGCGCACGGCGTGTTCGCGCCACCACTCCGACAGCATCGGCCCGGGCATCGGCGATGCCATCAGATAGCCTTGTGCCAGATCGCAGCCAAGTTCGCGCAGCAGCCGCCAGTCGTCGGGCGTTTCCACGCCTTCCGCCACGGCGGTGAGTTCGAGCCGATGCGCCAGTTCCAGCGTGGATTCGAGCACGGTGCGCTGGCTGCGGCTGCGATGCGCCGCATGCACGAAGCTGCGGTCCAGCTTGAGTTCGGTGAAGGGAATGCTGGCCAGGCGCTGCAGCGAGGAGAAGCCGGTGCCGTAGTCGTCGATGGACAGGCCGAACCCGTGCAGGCGCAAACGCGCCAGCATGCTCAGCGCATTGGCCGGCTCCACGATGGCGCTTTCGGTGAGCTCCAGTACCAGATCGGCCGGGCTTAGGCCGTTCTCGCCCAGCTTGGTGCATAGCTCTTCGAGGAAATGGTCCTCGCCCAGCAGCCGGGGCGAGAGGTTCAGGGCCAGGCTCAGGTCGAGCCCTTCGGCGCGCCAGTCCACCAATTGCGCGATGGCCTTGTCGATGACCTGCTGCGTCAACGCGTGGATCAAGCCTTCGCGTTCGGCCAGCGGAATGAAACGGTC
The DNA here is from genome assembly GCF_017746155.1 of Xanthomonas sp. D-36-1. Taxonomy (NCBI): domain Bacteria; kingdom Pseudomonadati; phylum Pseudomonadota; class Gammaproteobacteria; order Lysobacterales; family Lysobacteraceae; genus Xanthomonas; species Xanthomonas sp. D-36-1. The sequence continues at coordinate 110,945 of NZ_JAGHWR010000008.1, read as the reverse complement.
CGGGCCGATCATGTCGCCTTGCGGTCGGCGCCAACGTGCGAGCGCTTCCACGCCACGCAGGCGGCCGTCCTTCAGATCGAGCTTGGGTTGGTAGGCCACGCGGATCTCGCCGCGGCGCATGGCGCGATCCAGCCGCGAGGCGGCGGCGCCACCGCTGGACATCAGCGGCGAAATCGCCACCGGCGCGAACGCCGGTGCGTCGGCGGCCGGCTCCGGTTCGCACTCCAGTACGGTGGCCAGATCCTGCAGGTTCATCGGCTTTTCGATGCCGCCGAGCACGCGCACGCCGGCACTGCGGCTGAGTTGCATCACCGCATCGATCAAGGCACCGCCGCGTTGCGATACCACGACTACCGGCACGCTGTATTTGCCGCGCGCCAGGGCGTCGAGCAACTGCACACCGTCCATGCCCGGCATTTCCAGATCCACCAGCAGCAACGATGGCGCCTGGGCGCGCGTCAGCCACTCCAGGGCCGCGTTTCCGTCGACGGCACCGTCGACCACGCTTGCGCCGAGCTGGCGACATAGCGCCATGGCGTGTTCGCGCTGGACCACGCTGTCGTCCACGACCAGGACCGGGCCGGCCAGCGTGCAGTTGCAGGAGAGAAGGGCGGGGCGCATGGGAGTCCTTGAGTGCATGCGTGAGGTCAGGCCGCCAGCTCGGCGGCCGGCAGCTGGGCGAGCGTGTCGTTGCCCAGCACGGCATCGGCATCGAGCAGGATCACGAAGCGCTCGCCGATCTTGCCCATGGCGTGGATGAAGTCGCGCGCGATGCCGGCGCCGAAGCTGGGCGTGTCGACGATGTCGGAGGGCGCAATTTCCAGCACTTCGCTGACCGCATCCACCAATAGCCCAAGCACCTGATGCAGCTCACCATGCGCGATCTCCACGATCACGATGCAGCTGCGCTTGGTGATCGCGCTGGCGTTGCGGCCGAAACGTTGCTGCAGGTCGACCACCGGCACCACCGCGCCGCGCAGATTGATCACCCCGCGCAGCGCCGGCGGCATCATCGGCACATCGGTCGGCACGCGGTATTCGATGATTTCCTTGATGCCCAGGATGCCCAGGCCGAACATCTCCCGGCCCAGCAGAAAGGTCAGGTATTGCTGCGGTGCCGTCGATGACGGCATCTGGTGGTTGGTTGCGGGGCGCGCTTGCATCGTCGGCTCCTCAGAAGCTGGCGAATTGCGATTCGTCGATCGCATCGGCGGTGGCGGCCAACGCACTGATCTGGCGCACGTTGGTGCGTCGTGGCGGCGCGCTGTTCACAGTGGCAGGCGCATGCGCTGCGATCCTGCGCGGTCCTGGCCTGCGGCTGCCCGATGCGGCGCCACGGCTGCCATTGCCCAGCCGGAAGAAGCCCATCAGCTGCTGCAGCTGTTCGGCCTGCGCGCTCATCTCTTCCGAGGTGGCGGCCAGTTCTTCGGCATTGGCGGCGGCCGATTGGGTGGTCTGGTTCAACTGGCCCACCGCAGTATTGATCTGGCTGACGCCGGCGGTCTGTTCTTCGGAAGCGGCGGCGATTTCCTGCACCAGGTCGGAGGTGCGGCGGATCGAAGGCACCATCTCGCCGAGCACGCGGCCGGCGCTTTCGGCCAGTTCCACGCTGGATTCAGCCACTTCGCCGATTTCCTGCGCAGCGATCTGGCTGCGTTCGGCCAGCTTGCGCACTTCGGCGGCCACCACCGCAAAGCCCTTGCCGTGTTCGCCGGCGCGCGCCGCTTCGATGGCGGCATTGAGCGCCAGCAGGTTGGTCTGATACGCAATGTCGTCGATGATGCCGATCTTCTTGGCGATGTCCTTCATCGCCACCACGGTGGCGCGCACGGTATCGCCGCCGTCGGCCGCTTCGCTGGCCGCCTTGGCCGCCATGCTGTCGGTAACGCGCGCGTTTTCGGTGTTCTGTGCGATGGAGGCGGTCATCTGCTCCAGCGAGGCGCTGGTTTCTTCCACACCGGCCGCCTGTTCGCTGGCGGCCTGGGCCAGCGCCTGCGCGGTGGCGCTGACCTCTTCCGACGCACTGGCCAGGTTTTCGGCATTGCGGTTGACCTCATCGACGATCTCGGTCAGACGGCTCATGGTGGTGTTGACGTAGCGCTGCATGTCGGCGAATGCGCCTTCGTAGCGGCCTTCCACGGTGTGGGTGAGGTCGCCTTCGGCCATCGCGCCCATGACCTGGATCACTTCGGAAATGCTGCGCAGATTGCCGCGCGCGCGCTCCACGGTGTCGTTGATGAAGGCCTTCTTGCCCGGCAGCTGCGCCAGCGGTGCATCGAAGTTGCCGCGGCCGAATTCGGCCACCACGCCCATCGCCAGTTTCTTGACCGCGATATGCGCACCCACCATCTGGTTGATGCCCAGCGCCATGCTGCGGAAGTCGCCATCGAAGCGGCTGCTGTCGATGACCACGTCGATGTCGCCGGCCTCGTGTTCGTCCGACATGTGGTTGATCTCGGCGATCAGGCCGGTGAGGTTGCCGCGCACCTGTTCGATGGTGTCGTTGATGAAGCGCTTCTTGCCCGGCAGCAACGGCAGGTGTGCGGTGAAGTTGCCGCGGCCGAATTCGCTGACGCAGGCAATGGCCTGTTTCTTGACCGCGATATGGCTGGCCACCATCGCGTTGATGCCTTCGGCCATGCGACGGAAATCGCCGGTGAAGCGCTGGGTGTCGATGACCACATCGATATCGCCGGCATCGTGCTCGGCCGACATGCGATTGACCTCGGCGACCATGCCGGTGAGGTTGCCGCGGATCTGGTCCACCACCTCGTTGATGAAGGCCTTCTTGCCCGGCAGGCGCTCGAGTTCGGCGGAAAAATTGCCGCGACCGAACTCGGCCACGCACGCCATCGCCTGCTTTTTTACCGCGATATGGCTGGCCACCATGCGGTTGATGCCATCGCCCATGGTGCGGAAATCGCCATCGAAGCGCGCCACATCGATGCGCGCGTCGATCTCGCCGGCATCGTGTTCGCGCGAAACGCGGTTGATTTCCTCGTTGACGTGGCGGATGCCGCTCTGCACCTTGCGCAGCCCGCGCAGGACATCGCTGGCCTGGTCGTCGCGCACTTGCGGCAGCGCCACGTCGAAGTTGCCGCGCGAGAACGCGTCCAGCGTGGTGGTGGCCATCTCCAGCGACGCGCTGGCGATACGGATTGCCCAGACCAGCAAGGCACCGCTGATCAATGCTGCAACGATGCTGGTGCCCAGCAAGGCTGCGTGCGAGAGCGTCAGCGCAACGCCGGCGACGACCGCGACGACGGGCAGGGCGACGGCAAGCGCGGCGGTGAACCACAACTGCGTAGCGATCGGGAGACGGTGTGACATGACGGTAGCTTCCTGGGGTCAGGTAACGACAAACGATGGTTCGGGCCGGAGCGATGGCGCGGGCGTTCAGGCCGCCAGCGCGTCCTGGTTGGGATGCAACTGCTGAATCAGGCTGGGCACATCCAGAATCAGTGCGACATCGCCGCTTCCCAGAATGCTCGAGCCGCTGATGCCTTTGACCTGCGCGAACACCTTGGACAGCGGCTTGATCACCGTCTGCCATTCGCCGAGCAGGGTGTCCACCACCAGGCCGAAGCGCTGCGCGCCCTGTCGGATCACCACGATGCTTTCGCGCGAGGGCGTCTTGCCGCCCAGCGCGAACAGTTCGCGCAGGCGCACGTACGGCAACACGCTGCCGCGCAGGTCGATGTAATCGCTGGTGTAGTCGGGCGTGAACTCCACGCACTCTTCGACCACATCCAGCGGCACCACGAAGACCGATTTGCCCACTCCGACCTGGAAGCCGTTGATGATGGCCAGCGTCAGCGGCAGGCGTACCGAGATGGTGGTGCCCACGCCGGCGGCGCTGTCGATCTCGACCGTGCCGCGCAGTGCGGTGATGTTGCGCTTGACCACGTCCATGCCCACGCCGCGTCCGGACAGATTGGTGACCTTTTCGGCAGTGGAAAAACCCGGTTCGAAGATCATCGCGAATACGTCGCGGTCGCTGAGCTGGCGGCCGGGTTCGATCAGGCCGCGTTCGAGCGCCTTGGCCAGGATGCGGTCGCGGTTCAAGCCGCCGCCGTCGTCGGTGATCTGGATGACGATGCTGCCGGAGTCGTGATATGCGTTGAGCCCGACGGTGCCGCGCGCAGGCTTGCCGCGCGCCACGCGCACGTCCGCCGGCTCGATGCCGTGGTCCATCGCATTGCGCACCAGATGGGTGAGCGGGTCGCCGATCTTTTCCACCACCGACTTGTCCAGTTCGGTGTCTTCGCCGGCTACCACCAGCGCGATGTCCTTGCCCAGTTCGCGCGCCACATCGTGCACCACGCGCTGGAAGCGGCTGAAGGTGCCGCCGATCTTGACCATGCGTAGCTGCAGCGCACTTTCGCGCACGTCTTCGACCAGGCCAGCCAGGATCGAGGCCGATTCCAGTAGCTGCGCATCGCCGGTGCGTTGCGCATTGGCGTTGGTGCTGGAGACGGCAATGATGAGTTCGCCGACCAGATCGATCATGCGATCGAGCTTGTCGGCGTCCACGCGGATGGAACGCGCGTCGGCGTTGCGCGCGGCAGCGTCCGGCGCGGCGCGGCCTGGCGCCGAAGCGGCGCTGGGTACTGCAGCAAGCGGCTTGTTCGGCACGGGGCTGGCTGCCGCTTCGGCAGTGAGCAATTCAGCGGCATCGGATGGCGCCGGAACCGACACGATCTCCAGATCGCAATCTTCGCGGACGAATTCGAACACCTCTTCGATGGCGGCGCGGTCGGCATCGCTGCGCAGCAGGATCTGGAAGCCCAGGTAATTAGCTTCCGGATCCAGGTCGTCGAATGCCGGCAGTTGGCTGATATCGGTGTTGATCGATTCGACCGAACCCAGGCTGCGCAGGTTGCGAATCAGCTTGAGCGGCGAATTGCCAAAACGCAGTGCGTCGGCAAACAGTTTCAGGGTGATGCGCCAGTAACCGCTCTGCTTTTCCGGTGCGCCTTGCGCAACGGCGGTTGCAGTGACGCCGCAGGCGCTGCGTTGCAGATACGTCTGCAGTTGCGCCAGCAGCGGCTCGGCTTCGGCGGCCAGTGCGACCGGGTCGGCGTGGCTCGGGTCTGCGGCGGTTTCCACCAATGCATGGATATGGTCGCAGCACACCAGCAGCAGCCCGATCAGTTCCGAGCTCAAGCTCAACGCTTCGTCGCGTACCAGATCCAGCACGCTTTCCAGCACATGGGTGAAGCCGACCAGCTGCGGCAGATCGAACAGGCCACCGGAGCCCTTGATGGTGTGCGCGGCGCGGAAGATGGCATTGACCGCATCCGGCGACGGTTCGCCGCGCTCGGCTTCGAGCAGGTGACGTTCCATGTCTTCGAGCAGGTCCCGGCTCTCGGCCAGGAAGGTCTGCATCAGCTGGTTCATGTCCATGCGCGCGTCGCCAGTCCGTTAGTGAATTCGTTCGCCCAGGCCTGCAACCGCATGCGGGTACAGGGCCTCGAGCAGGCCGAGCAGCTCGATGACATCGACCACTGCGCGGCTGGAATCGGTCAGCGAGAACGGGCGGCCATCGGCCTGGATCGCCTGCTTGGTGGCCAGCAACAATTGCAGACCGGTGGTATCGATCTCGCTGACGGCGGCCAGGTCCAGATGCAATCCACCCGGATGCAGCAGGGCCGGCTGCAGCAACGGCTTGAGCTCGGCCGCGCGACGAATGGTCATCTCGCCTTCCAGGGCAAGGGTCAGCGGCGCGGGTAGATCGGACAATGGCGTGTTCATTGGTGCCTCAAGCGGTGCGATGGCGCACGGGTGCGTGCCATGGCCTGGGAAGGTCGCGACCGCCTGGACGAGTGTGCGCAGCGCTGCACACGGTCCATGCCGGTCTATGCAGGTATCGGCGCCTTCCGGAAATATTTAGGCAAAATTCAGTGCGATGATGGATTTGCGAAACCCGTCACCGACTGTGGATTAATTGCTCAGCTTTGTCGGAAGCAGGCTCAGGGGGGGGGGACTGTCCAGGCCTTTGCCCGTTGGACAGGTGGCCCCGGCCCTGCACGACGTGGCGGGCGCGGTTCCGGCTTGCTCGCGCGCGCAAACCACCGGTGGACTCTCTGTCCGCGCCGCATGCGCAGGGCTGGCTGCGGCAGTGATGACCGGCAAGCGCGATCAGTCAGGGGATTGCCCGCCTGCCTGCTCGCTCTTCACGTGCGATGGTCTCGCTCGGCGTGGTCGCCGCTACCGGCGCGGCAGTGCGTCAGCCCGGTGACAATGCCGCCAACAAGCCGCGTGCCGCATTGAAACGGTCGGCGCCTTCGGGCATCGGCAGCTTGATGCGCAGTTTGTCGGGGCCGTCCATCGTGTAGATCTTCGGCTGTTTCTGGATCATCTGGATGATGGTCATCGGGTCGATCGCCGGCTTGGCCTCGAACACCAGCCGCCCGCCGTTTTCGCCCAGATCCAGCTTGCGTACGCCCAATGCGTTGGCCTGCAGCTTGAGCTCGGCAATGGCGAACAGATGCTTGACCGGGTCCGGCAGCAGGCCGAAGCGGTCGATCATCTCCACCTGCAGTTCGCGTAGCGCATCGGTGTCGCGTGCGCTGGAAATGCGCTTGTACAAGGTCAGGCGCGTATGCACGTCGGGCAGATAATCCTCGGGAATCAGCGAGGCCACATGCAGCTCGACGTCGGCGCCGCGCACTTCTTCGCCGGCATCCAGGTCGGGCAGCTTGCCCTGGCGGATGCTGCGCACTGCGCGCTCGAGCAGTTCGGTATACAGGCTGAAACCGACCTCGGCCATCTGGCCGCTCTGGTCTTCGCCCAGCAATTCGCCGGCGCCGCGGATTTCCAGATCGTGCGTGGCCAGGGTGAAGCCGGCGCCGAGCTCGTCCATCGAGGCGATCGCTTCCAGGCGCTTTTCTGCATCGGAGGTCATCGAGCGCCGGTCCGGCACCACCAGGTACGCGTAGGCGCGGTGATGCGAGCGACCCACGCGGCCGCGCAACTGATGCAGCTGCGCCAGGCCGAAGCGGTCGGCGCGATTGATGATGATGGTGTTGGCATTGGGAATGTCGATGCCCGATTCGATGATCGTGGTCGACAGCAACACATTGAAGCGCTGCTTCTGGAAATCCAGCATCACCCGTTCCAGCTCGCGCTCGGGCATCTGCCCGTGCGCGATGCCGATGCGCGCTTCCGGCACCAGCTCGGACAGATCGCGCTGCATGCGCACGATGCTTTCCACATCGTTATGCAGGAAATACAGCTGCCCGCCGCGACTGAGTTCGCGCTGGAAGGCTTCGCGCAGCAGGGTGTTGTCCCACGCGGTAATGAAGGTCTGCACCGCCAGACGGTTCGGCGGCGGGGTCGCGATGATCGACAGATCGCGCAGGCCGGCCATGGCCATGTTGAGCGTGCGCGGGATCGGTGTGGCGGTGAGCGTGAGCAGATGCACGTTGGCACGCATCGCCTTGAGCGCTTCTTTCTGCCGCACGCCGAAGCGTTGTTCTTCGTCGACGACCACCAGCCCGAGATCCTTGAACTTCACGTCCGGCTGCAACAACCGGTGCGTGCCGATGATCACGTCGATGTCGCCGCTGGCGACCTTTTCCAGTTCTGCCTTGATTTCCTTGGTGCTCTTGAAGCGCGACAGCACTTCCACCTTCATCGGGTAATCGGCGAACCGGTCGCGGAAATTGCGGTAATGCTGTTCGGCCAGCAACGTGGTCGGCACCAGCACGGCGACCTGCTTGCCGGCGCTGGCGGCGGCGAAGGCGGCGCGCACCGCAACCTCGGTCTTGCCGAAACCGACGTCGCCGCAGACCACCCGGTCCATCGGCTGGCTGCTGCCCAGATCGCGCAGCGTCGCATCGATGGCGGCAAGCTGGTCGCCGGTTTCTTCGAACGGAAATCCGGCCGCGAACGGCTCGTACATCGCCCGGTCCACCTGCAACGCCAGACCCGCGCGCGCGCGTCGGCGCGCCTGGATTTCCAGCAATTCGGCGGCGACGTCGCGGACCTTTTCGGCCGCCTTGCGCTTGGCCTTGGTCCATTGCTCGCCGCCCAGTGAGTGCAGCGGCGCGGTCTCGGTCGAGGCGCCGGAATACCGGCTGATCAGGTGCAGCTGCGCCACCGGCACATACAGCCGGTCGCCCTTGGCGTATTCGATTTCCAGGAACTCGCCGGGCATGCCGCCGGCATCAAGCACGATCAGGCCGCGGTAGCGGCCCACGCCGTGGTCCTCGTGCACGATCGGCGCGCCTTCGGACAGCTCGCCCAGATCGCGGATGATCGCTTCCGGCTCGCGTCCGACCCGGCGCGCGCGGCGCGGCTGGTTGGCCCGTTCCGGGAACAGCTGGCGTTCGGTCAGCAGCGCAATCTGCGGCTGATCCAGTGCAAAGCCGTCTTCCAGCGGCGCCACGGTAATGCCGAACCGCAGCGTCCCGGCCAGGAAGGCCGGCACATCGGCGACCAGCTCCGGCTTCAACTGCGCGGCGGCCAGCACCTCCATCAAGGCTTCGCGGCGGCCGGCCGAATCGGCAGCGACCAGCACGCGGCCCGGGTAATGGCTCAGGAACGATGCCAGCGCCCGACCGGCCGGCGCGTCTTTGGCAGCCACCGGCAGTGGCGGCAACGCTTGGTCGCCGAGCGGGGCTGCCTCATCGATGCGCGCATGATCGCTGGCCCACACTTCGATACGCGCCAGCTTGTTGAGCCGCTCGCGCAGCGCATCCGGCGATTGATACAACTCGTCCGGCGGCAGCAGCGGGCGCTCGACATCATGGCGGCGCTGTTCGTAGCGGTTCTGCGCTTGCGCCCAGAAGGTATCGGCGGCGTTGGACACGCCGGTGGCGATCACCGGCAGCACGCGCTTGTCCAGATAATCGAAGAGTGTTGCGGTCTTGGCGAAGAACATCGGCAGGTAATACTCGATGCCCGACGGCGCCAGCCCGGATTTCAGGTCCTGGTACAGCGCGCTGCGCCGGGTATCCACGTCGAAGCGTTCGCGCAGGCAGGCCAGCACGCGCTCCACGCTGGCATCGTCCATCGGCACTTCGCGGCCCGGCAGCATCTTGACCGCGTCCACCTTGTCCAGCGAGCGTTGCGATTCCGGGTCGAACACGCGGATCGAATCGATGTCCTCATCCAGCAGCTCGACGCGCAATGGCGTGTCCGCGCCCATCGGAAACACGTCCAGCAGGCCGCCGCGCACCGCGAAATCGCCCGGGTCCATCACCTGCGGCACGTTGCGGTAGCCGGCGCTTTCCAGGCGGCGCTTTTCCGCATCCAGATCCAGCCGCTGGCCAACGGTGAGATCGAAGCTGCCACCGACGATGTAGCTCAGCGGCGCCAACTGCTGCAGCAAGGTCTGCACCGGCACGATCACCACGCCGCAGGTCAGGCCGGGCAGGCGGTGCAGGGCGGCCAGCCGCTGGCTGATGATTTCCGGGTGCGGGCTGAACTGGTCGTAGGGCAGGGTTTCCCAATCGGGAAACGGCACCACCGGCAGCGCCGCTTGCTCGCCGAGCAAGGCATGCAGGTCGGCTTCGATCTGGTGCGCGCTCTGGTTATCGCGCGCGATGACCAGCAGCGGGCCGGCATGCGCCTCGGCTGCCCGCGCAATCGACCATGCCAGCGCAGTCGGAGAGGACGGGGCGCGCCAGTAGGCGCGGAGCTGGCCAGACCTGGGCAGCGGCGGAGAGGGGAAGGTAGGCGACGGCATCAGCCGGCGATTTTATCAGAGCCCCCGCTGCGGCCGGTCCATCTGGTGTGAAAGGCCACCTCGGGCGGGCGCCGCGGGAGAGGGCATGACCTCATCCGTGCGGGCCTGGAACGTCCAACGCCGCTGGTCGAGTGCATGGCAGCTCATGGTACGAAGGCGGTGCGGCTTCCCGCCTGGGCGCTGCAAGCGGGTCGCGTCCCAAGTCATATAGCCAGCGAACATTGCCTGTCGCCTGCACTGACACGCCGACCATCTCGATTGGTCCTTGCCGGGCCACCGTCGCGGGACCCTTGGCGGCATGGATGCCGCCACGGAGCTTACAAGGACGTACTTGCACGTGTCCTGCGATGGTGGACCGGCAAGGACCCTGCAGAGACTCGCAGCGTCGTTGAGCGCGCGGTGCCCTTACCGTTCGCCGGACACGCCGTCACTCCATCCATGCCGCCAACGGTCCCGCAATCGATGAGGACACCGCACTAGACGGTTGGCGGGCGGCCCAATGAGAGCGGCTCATCGCACGTACAAGGATTTACTGGCAGCGCAGCCAGCGATGGTTGGTGGACAAAGGCAATTGAGTAATCCTCAGCAAGCCGACACGCGGCCGCTTTCAACGAATCTCAGATCCCGAATCCCCAATCCCCGCCCCTCAGGCATCCAACTCGAGAACCATCCGCACCAGCTCCGGCGACTCCGGATGCGCCTGCGGCTTGAAGCCCAGCGATTCTGCCAACTGCAGCATCGGCACATTGCTTTGCAGCACATCGCCAAACAGGCAATCCAGGTACTTGCGCCGCGCCCACTTGACCAGCTTGCGCATCAGCTGCCGTCCCAGCCCCTGGCCGGCGACGAAGCTGCTGACCAGGATGGTGTATTCGGCCTGGCGGGTGCCCGGTACCAGCGCGGCGCGCGCGACCGCGCCGACCAGCGCTTCGCCGGGCGGCAGTTGTTCGGCGGCGACCAGCACGATCTCGCTCTTGGGATTGGGATGGGTCAGGCGCTGCACCATCTCCGGGGTGATTTCGGTGGAGGAGCGCACAAAGCGCGCGCGAATTTCCTCCGGTCCCAACAGGCTGAAAGCTCCCTGCAGCGGCGGACCATCCTCGGGACGGATCGGGCGAAGCAGAAGGGTACGGCCATTGGGCAGGCTGAAGTTTTCATGCCAGGGAGGCATGCGATTGCGAATGGCCATGACCGGTGTTCCTTAAAGATCGGAAGATTCTGGCACCAGCCCGGCGCGCAACCGTGAATGAATCCGGTGTGCCGCCGGGGGCCGATAGGAGGTGGCAGTGCTTCCCACACCACTGTAACGAGCGGTGCCGTGAGCCGGTCGTGAGCGTGATGGGGCGCGCATTGCGGAAGCCGAGCGCAAGCAGCGGGGCCGCCGGAAGGCCTTTGTTACCCGGCCTGGCTTCCCGAGACATGCGTATCCGGTGCAGCGCCCGCTTGTCTGCGCTGCGCTGAAGGTGCTCGCGACAACGGCTATGTCGCCGACGCGGCGCGCGCGGCCCTGGCCATTGCAGCGGTGCAACGACAACGCCGGCCTACCCACCACGATGGGGAGGCGCACACCTCTGCCGGCTCAGCCGTCCTGGCGCAGCCACTCCAGCCGGGTCGAGGCGCCGGGCTCGCCGAGATGCTGCTTGAGCACCGGCAACGCCGGCGCCAGCACCTGGTCGAACTGCCAGGGCGCGTTGACGATCAGCAGCCCGCTGCCGGTCAGGCGCAGCGGCGAGTCGTCCGGGCGCACCTGCAGCTCGGTAACCAGCACCGACTTGGCCGGCAGCGCGGCGGCCTTGCGCATGAACGGCTGCAGGCTGCGGCGCAGCTTGATCGGGTACCACACCATGCAGATCGCCTGTGGCCAGCGCGCCAGCGCCTCGCGCACGCTGTGGATGATCTGCGGGTATTCGGCGTCCTGCGATTCGTAGGGCGGGTCGATCAGCACCAGCCCGCGGCCGATCTTGGTTTCGCCAGCCCGCGGCGGCAGGAAGGCGCGGATTGCCGCGTAGCCGTCGCCGGCGTGCACGCGTACCCGGCTGTCCCTGGCGAACAGGGCCTTGAGCGCCTCGGCTTCGTCGGTCTGCAGTTCGCAAAATGCCATGCGGTCCTGCTCGCGCAGCGCTTGCGCAGCCAGCAGCGGCGAGCCGGGGTAGTAGTTGAGCTGGATGCCGGCGGTGGGGCGGGTGGGCTTCTGGCCGGGCGTGGCGTGGCGGGCCGCGGACTGGTTGTCGGCCTGCACTGCGCGCAGATAGCGCTCGACCACCTCGGGCAAGCTGGCTTCTGCCATCAGCCGCATCACGCCAGCATCGGCCTCGTTGGTCTTGCGGCTCTCTTCGCCACCGAGTTGGTAGCGGCCGCGCCCGGCGTGGGTATCGAGCACGAAGAACGGGGTGTCCTTGCGCTTGAGGGTGTCGATCAGGGCAAGCAGGGCGATGTGCTTGAGCACGTCGGCATGGTTGCCGGCATGGAAGGCGTGGCGATAGTTCATCGCGGCAGTGTAGAGGCTGCGGCGCGATTTGTTGCCGCCCATTGCGGGCGACGCAGCGCAAGCGCACGGTGGCGACATCCAGAGGCTGCGCGATGCCGCGAGCAATGCGGCGTGTGCATCACGTCGTGCCACGCCATGCGTGGACCACCTCGACCTTTAGGTCTGTAGGCCGTGCCCGCATGCCGGTATGCTGCGCGGCATGTCCGAGTCTGCCGCCCGCGTGCTCGTCGTCGAAGACGAAGCCGCCATTGCCGATACCGTGCTCTACGCGCTGCGCAGCGAAGGCTACGCGCCCGAGCATTGCCTGCTGGGGCGCGATGCGCTGACGCGTCTGCGCGCCGATCCGGCCGATGTGGTGGTCCTCGACGTGGGCCTGCCGGACATCAACGGGTTCGAGGTGTGCCGCACGTTGCGCAGTTTCAGCGAGGTGCCGGTGATCTTCCTGACCGCGCGCAACGACGAGATCGACCGCGTGCTCGGCCTGGAGCTGGGCGCCGACGATTACATGGCCAAGCCGTTCTCGCCGCGCGAGCTGGTGGCGCGCGTGCGTGCGCGCCTGCGCCGACGCCATGCGGGCGCGGCGGCCGAATCGGGCTGGCAGCCGCACGGCGCGTTTGCGATCGACCGCGAGGGCAGCCGCATCCGCTACGGCGAGACCCTGCTGCCGCTGACACGCTACGAATACGCCCTGCTGGCAGCATTGTTGCAGCGCCCTGGGGCGATCCTGAGCCGTACGCAGCTGATGGACCGCGGCTGGGACGCCAGCGCCGACAGTGCCGACCGCACCGTCGACACCCACATCAAGACGCTGCGCGGCAAGCTGCGCCTGGCCGGCGTGCCGGCCGACCCGATCCGCACCCACCGTGGCCTTGGCTACGCGCTGGAAGTGTAGGCATGCGCCGGCACTTCCTTGGTGAACTGAGCCAGGCCGCGGGCTGACATGCGGCTTGGTCTCAAGCTGTTTCTGGGCTTCTTCCTGATCGTGGGCCTGGCCGCGTTCTTCGTGATGCGCGTGTTCGTCAACGAGGTCAAGCCGGGGGTGCGCCAGGCGATGGAATCCACGCTGGTGGATGCGGCCAACGTGCTGGCAGAAGTCGCCAGTAGCGAGTTGGCTGCCGGCACGCTTGCCGATGGCCGCTTCGCGCGCAACGTGGCCAGGGCCCAGCAGCGCGACCCCAAGGCATGGGTATGGCGCTTTCGCAAGAACACCGTGGATTACCGCGTGACCGTCACCGATGCGCGCGGCGTGGTGGTGTTCGATTCGCTGGGCCGCGATGTGGGCCGCGACAACTCGCGCTGGAACGATGTCTACCGCACGTTGCGCGGCGAATATGGCGCACGTTCCAGCCCGGAGACCGATGGCGACCCTGCCGCCACGGTGATGCACGTGGCTGCGCCAATCTACGCACCGGATGACCCCAGCCAACTGATCGGCGTGCTGACCCTGGCACAGCCCAATCGCAGCATCGACCCGTTTATCGAAGCCAGCCAGCGCAACATCCTGCAGCGCGGCGCCTGGTTGATCGGCATTTCCGCGTTGATCGGCATCTGGATGACCTGGTGGTTGATGCGCGGCATCGGCCGGCTCAATCGCTATGCGCAGGCGGTGAGCGCCGGCATCCCGGTACCGCCGCCCAAACCGCGTGGCGATGAAATCGGCGATCTGGGCCAGGCGCTGGAGAGCATGCGCCGCAAGCTGGAAGGCAAGGCGTACGTGGAGCAGTACGTGCAGTCGCTGACGCACGAGATGAAAAGCCCGCTGGCGGCCATTCGCGGTGCATCGGAGTTGTTGACTGAGCCATTGCCGGAAGCCGACCGCCAGCATTTCGTTGCCACCATCCGCGCGCAGGAACATCGGCTGACCGAAACCATCGACAAGCTGCTGGCACTGGCCGAGGTGGAGCAGCACGGCTGGCTGCAGAAGCGCGAGCGCATCGGTATCGATGGGCTGCTGCAGGCTGCTGCGGACGCGGTGGCGCTGCGCGCGGCGGCGGCGGGCGTATCTGTGGAGGTGGATGCGGGGGCGGGGACGTTAGGCGATCACCACGTACTTGGCGATGGTTTTCTGCTGAGACAGGCACTGATCAATCTGCTCGAAAACGCCATCGCGTTTTCGCCGCAAGACAGCCATGTTCGCCTGCATGCGCGGCAGCACGATGGACATTGGGAGTTGGGGGTCGAAGACCGTGGCAGTGGCGTGCCCGATTACGCGCTCGAGCGCGTCTTCGAGCGGTTCTATTCGCTGGCACGCCCGCAGACCGGCCAGCGCAGCTCCGGTCTTGGCTTGCCGTTCGTGCGCGAGGTTGCGCGCCTGCATGGCGGGGACGTGGCGCTGGGCAATCGCGACGGCGGCGGTGCGCGTGCGGTGTTGCGCCTGCCGATCGGCTGAGTCGCCGGGCAGGCAGTTGTCGCGGTTGGCTGGCGCGTGTGGCAGCCGTGCGTTCAAGGCTGCGGCATGCGCCAGAGCACATGCCGCGCCTGCGTCAATGGCAGCGTACGGCGCGTGGTTGCGCTGCCCTAGTACGCCACGTCGGCGACGATCACATCCTTGGCGACCTTCGACCAGGACAGTTTGCCGAAGCCCTTGTAGCCCCATTCGGTGCCCCAGCTGTTTTCCACGATCAGTCCTTCGCTGTCGTAGCCCAGCGCGATCACGGCATGCCCACCCAGAATCGGCGTCTTGACGTCGTAATCGACCTGGTTCTTGGTGGTCAGGTCTTCAAAGCCCTGGCGCACATAGAAGCCAATCGCCACCGGCGTGGAAGAGGCAAGGGCGAGCTTGATCTGTTGGATCAGGGCGCTTCCCCCATTGCCATTGCCCGAATACAGCACGGTGTAATGGCGATACGGCGTCGGGTTCTTGGCAGCGTTGGCCCTGTCGGCGGCAGTGGGTTGGTGTTTCCAGTCGTAGTTGCCCTACGAATAGTGCTGCTCGGTGTCGATGCCCTGCGCAAGCGCGATCTCCAGCGGCGCTTCCAGGGTGGAGCCTTCATCCACGCCGCCGTTGACCTGGCTGTACAGGTACATCGGGGCAAAGCGCGTCTGGGCCTGTTTGTTGGCATTGGCATACCAACCGGTCAGGGTATGAGCGGTCGCCCATGACGCGCAGGCATCGACCTGCCCTTGGTCGCCCGGCGTGATCGCCCATGCAGTCAGGTCGACACTGGCAGGCAGCGGTGTGCTCACGCTCTCGGTACCGAACAGCGGAGTGACAGGCTGCATCAACGACGAAGGCTTCAGGCCCATGCCGTGCCCTGCCGCCTGCGCGGTGGCAGCGGTCAGGCTCAGGGCGGCGAGCAGGCAAAGGGCGAGCGAACGGTGCGTGTTCATGGAAGACGGCTCCAGGTTGAGAGATGAATGCAGTCGTGCGCAGGTGCCGAATCACTGCCGAGTGGGCGTGCGGCCATGACAGCGCTGATGCAGCGCATGCGGCTCAGGACCGCATCGAACAACAGCGAACTGGAAGCCGCGACCAAACAAGAACGAGGGATTGGAGGCTGCGCACCTGCCCGTGCATCGTTACGCGTGAAGGCGAGGCGTGCGGCGGCAAGGCGAAGTGCTGCCGATCAAACAGAAGCCTGTGTTGGGTACGGGTGGCACTTTGCCGCGGTGAAAACCGTATTTCGTCAATGCGTCACAGTGCCGGTCGCCAACTGTCCGGGGCGCGCACTTCACCTTCGCTTCAAATTCGCCTCAAACCGCCAACACCGGCGCAGCGCACCCTGGCCACCTCCCAAGATGAGGATGGCCGATGAAATCCCTGAAACTGTTATTGCGGTTCGCCACCATCGGTGGGCTGATCCTGCTGTTGCTGATTCCGTTGCTGCTGATCCGTGGCGCGGTGCAGGACCGCGCGCGCTACCGCGACGAGGCGGTGGAGCGGGTGGCGCAGAGCAAGGCCGGCGAGCAGCAGTTCATCGCGCCGGTGCGGGTACTGCCGTATACCGAAGACGTGCAGGTCACCGAGCCGGACGAGCAGGGCAACCAGCGCAAGGTCTGGCGCAAGCGCGAAGGGACGCTGCTGCAAACGCCGCGTCGCCTGAAACTCAGCGGCGAGATGGTGCCCTCGGTGCGCGAGGTGGGCTTGTACCGGGTGCAGGTGTATTCCTGGAAGGCCACCTTGCATGCCGAATACAACCCCTTCGACTACGCGGCTGCGCCGACCCGTGTGTATGGCCAGCCGTACCTGGCAATCGGTATGTCCGACGTGCGCGGGTTGGTGGGCACGCCGCGGTTGCAGGTCGATGGCCGCACGTTGGCGCTGGAGAGCGGTGCAGGCGCACTGGCCGACCGTTCGGCGGGCATCCATGCCCAACTAGGTCAGCTGGCCGACACGGTCGCCGGCCGGCTGCAGGACGGCAACGTGGTGGACATGCAGTTCGTGCTGGACGGCACGCGCCGGCTGGCCATCGCGCCGATCGCCGACAACAACGAGATCGCCCTGCGCTCGACCTGGCAGCACCCGTCCTTCGGCGGCCGCTTCCTGCCGAATGCGCCGAGCATCGGACCGAAGGGCTTCGATGCGAGTTGGTCGCTGTCGTCGCTGGCCACCGGTGCGCAGACGCAGTTGCAGTCCAGTCATGCGGCGCTGGATACGCTGGAAGTGCGCCTGGTCGACCCGGTGGACGTGTATACCCAGGCCGACCGCGCCAGCAAGTACGGCATCTTGTTCGTGGTGCTGACCTTCGTGGCCTTCGTGCTGTTCGAGTTGATCAAGCGCCTGCCGATCCACCCCTTGCAGTACCTGTTGGTGGGCCTGGCGCTGGCGATCTTCTTCCTGCTGCTGCTCAGCCTTTCCGAACACATCGCGTTCTGGCAGGCCTATCTGGTGTCGGCGGCGGCGTGTATCGGCCTGCAGTCCTTCTATCTGTCCGGCGTGTTGCGCAGTTGGATCCGTGCGGCTGGCTTTTCGGTGATGCTCACCGCCTTGTACGCGGTGCTCTACAGCCTGTTGATCTCCGAGGACAACGCGCTGCTGATGGGATCGTTGCTGCTGTTCGGCATCCTGGCCAGCATCATGTGGGTCACCCGCAAGCTCGATTGGTACGAGCTTGGCAACAGCCTGCGCTTAGGCCGGCATGCTGGCGCAGGCACAATTGCACCGGCGCGCGCAGCGTTTGCTGCCCGCCGGCATCGACACGGTGGCGCTGCTTCCCGCAGCACTGCCGCACGCTTGGGAAAGCTCGGCGTTGTCGGCCCTGCCGCTGAACCGCGACAGGCGCCGCGGGGTGGTGGGCCTGCAGCTGCACGCACGCACCGCGCAGCACCTGCGCATCGGCGGGTATGCGTTCTTGCAGGCGGCAGCGCAGCACACCCGCGCCGGCAACCCATGGGCACGCAGCTATGGACCGTGGCAACGGCTGAGCAATGGCAGCTACTGGGCACGCAGCACCGATGCGCTGCTGGGGGTACTGCTGGCCACCGACGAAGCGGCGGTGTGGTTGCTGTGGCAACAGCCGCAGCCCCGCGTTTGGCACCACGGTCATTGGCTGCGTTGAAGCATGGCGTTGCAGCCACGTCTTGCTGGCTTACCATGGCCGGCATGACTGGCTCCTCGCTGATGGTGGAAACGGTGCGCGGCACGCAGGTGCTGCCGTATCTGGATGCGGTGGCGCAGCTGCGCATCAACGTGTTCGGCACCTGGCCGTATCTGTACCAAGGCGATGCCGCATACGAGCGCGACTATCTGGCGGCCTATGCGGCATCGCCAGAGAGCGTCTTCGTGCTGGCGCGCGATGGCGGTGCGGTGATCGGTGCATCGACCGGTTTGCCGCTGCTCGACGATAGCGACGCGTTCCACGCACCGTTTCGTGCGGCCGGCATCGATCCGGCCAGCGTGTTCTATTTTGGCGAATCGGTGCTGCTGCCGGCGTATCGCGGGCAAGGGATCGGTCATGCATTCTTCGACCGGCGCGAAGCGCATGCACGCGCGCTGGGCCGCTTTGCATTGGCCGCGTTCTGTTCGGTGGAACGGGCGCCCGACGACCCGCGCAAGCCAGCCGATTACCGCCCCAACGATGCGTTCTGGCGCAAACGTGGCTACGCCCCGCAGCCGGGCATGCGGGTGCACCTGCACTGGGCGGAGTTGCAACATGGCGAGATCGACCACAGCTTGTGTGTGTGGACACGTGCGCTGCCGCGGTGAGCGCGGCTGGCGCCCTACGGCCACTGACAAGCGTCGCGAGCAGTCTGCACGGTCGCTGCACACTGCATTCGCTGGCCGGTCTGATTGCTTCGCTACCTCGATCCAATAACCCAAAGGCCGCCAGATGAAAATTGCCGTTGCCAAATACCCCATCGGCAAGCCTGTCGATTTCGCCGCGTTTGCGGCACGCCAATCGGCCCTGATCGCCGAAGCCGCCGCAGCCGGTGCGCGGGTGGTGGTGCTGCCCGAATATCTGTCGCTGGAGCTGGGCGCAACGTTCGACACGCCTATTTCTGCCGGTCTGCCCGAATCGCTGGCAGCCATCCAGGCGCTACGCGCGCCGTGGCTGGAGCTGTTTGCCGGCTTGGCGCAGGAACATCGGTTGCACCTGATTGCCGGCAGTTTTCTGCTGGATATTGGCAATGGCCGTTACCGCAATCGCAGCGACTGGTTCACCCCGGAGGGCCTGCATGGCTGGCAGGACAAGTTGCAGCTCACCGGCTTCGAGAAGGCCACCGGGCTGATCGAGCCGGGCGATGCAGTGAAGGTGTTCGAACTGGACGGCATTCGCGCCGCGATCGCGATCTGCTACGACAGCGAGTTCCCGCTGCCGGTGCGTGCGCAATACGAGGCCGGTGCGCGGTTGTTGATCGTGCCCAGTTGCACCGACACCGCCGCCGGCGCCATGCGCGTGCGTGTCGGCTGCCTGGCGCGCGCGCTGGAAAATCGCATGTTCGTCGCGCAGTCGGTGACTGCGGGCGACGCGCCGTGGAGCCCGGCGTTGGACATCAATACCGGCGAGGCGGCGGTGTTTGCGCCGATGGATGTCGGCTTCCCCGCCGATGGCGTGCTGGCGCAGACGCAGGGCCAGACAGTGTGGGCACTGGCCGAATTGGATTTCGCGGCGTTCGAGGCCAGCCGCGCGCAGGCGCAGGTGGCCAACGACCGCGATTGGCCGGGGCAGTTGGCGCCCGATGTGACGCGTGCCAAGCTGGTTGCGTTCGGTTGATCCCTCGTCCCAGGTGCCCATGGCCAAGAAAACCCTGATTCCGCATAGCGTCCGGCTTGAATTCGCGCCCGGTGCGCTGGTGCACAGCAATCTGTCCGGCGCCGCCTTCACCGACGATTGGCTGTGGGTGGCCGGCGACGAAGCCTGCGCGGTGGACCGGCTGCGCAAGCTCGACCCCGTACAGCGCGAGACGCTGCGCTTCGGTCAAGGGCAGAGCTTTGCGTTGGCGGACCTGCTGGATCTGCCGGGAGAAGACGGCGAGGAGGCGGATCTGGAAGGTATGGGCCTGTCGGACGGATTTTTGTGGGTCATCGGTTCGCATGGCAGCAAACGCAAGAACGCCAAGCGCGGCCGCGACGACGCCGAAAACGCCAAACGCCTGACCAAGTTGAAGCTCGATGCCAATCGCCGCCTGCTGGCCTGCCTGCCCATCGACTATGCGCAAGACGGCACCCCGCAGCTGGTACGCGAAGCGGCCGACGGCCGCCGTGCGCTGCGCCTCAAGGGTGACGCCAAGCACAACCAGCTCACCGACCTGCTCGCCGACGACCCGCATTTCGGTCCGTTCCTGAAGATCCCCGGCAAGGACAATGGCTTCGATATCGAAGGCATCGTGGTCGATGGCCAACGCTTGCTATTGGGCCTGCGTGGGCCGGTGCTGCGTGGCTGGACGGCACTGCTGGAGATCCAGGTGCAAGCCCACGGCGACCACCTGCGCCTGGTTCCGCTGGACGAGGACGGCACCCTGCTGCGCAAGCACTTCCTGCAACTGGGCGGGCTGGGCGTACGCGACCTGCATTATTCCGGCGACGATCTGTATCTGTTGGCCGGACCAACCATGGTGCTGAACGGCGAAATCCGCCTGTTCAAATGGCCGGATGCGCGCACCGTGCTGGCCGCCAACCGCGCACCGGTGCGCTTTCAGCACGACCTGCTGGAATCGGCAGTGCTGCCGCATGGCAAGGACTGCGACCGCGCCGAGGCCATCTGCAACCTGCCCAGGCAACTGGCCGGCACGATTCCCACCTGGCTGGTGCTGTACGACGCTCCGGGCACGGCGCGTCGCGGCGGCGATTGCGTGGTGTACGGCGACCTGCTGCGCAACCGCTGAGCCACGGGCCGGGCAGGGTCACGCTGCGCAAGGTAAAATCGGGCGACTCCCGTTTTGCCGAGCGCTCCATGACCTGCCGCACCCGTTTCGCTCCCAGCCCCACCGGTTACCTGCACATCGGCGGCGCCCGCACCGCCCTGTATTGCTGGCTGGAGGCACGCCACCGCGGCGGGCAGTTCGTGCTGCGCATCGAAGACACCGACCGCGAGCGCAGCACCCAGGCGGCCATCGACGCCATCCTGGAAGCGATGGAGTGGCTGGGCCTGGGTTACGACGAAGGTCCGATCTACCAGACCCAGCGCATTGCCCGCTATCAAGAGGTTGCCGAGCAGTTGCTCGCGCAGGGCAAGGCGTATTACGCCTACGAAACCCGCGAAGAACTCGACGCCATGCGCGAGGCCGCCATGGCCAGGCAGGAAAAGCCGCGCTACAACGGCGCCACCCGCGAGCAGAACCTGCCGTATCGCGACGACCCCAATCGCGTCATCCGTTTCAAGAATCCCGTCGGCGGCACGGTGGTGTTCGACGACCTGATCAAGGGGCGCATCGAGATCGCCAACAGCGAGCTCGACGACATGGTGATCTTCCGCCCGGACGGGTTTCCCACCTACAACTTTGCAGTGGTGGTGGACGACTGGGACATGGGCATCACCGAGGTCATCCGCGGCGACGACCATATCAACAACACTCCGCGCCAGATCAATATCTATGAGGCACTGGGCGCACCGGTACCCAAGTTCGCGCACATGCCGATGATCCTGGACGAGCAGGGCGCCAAGCTGTCCAAGCGCACCGGCGCGGCCGACGTCATGCAGTACAAGGACGCCGGCTATCTGCCGCATGCATTGATCAATTATCTGGCGCGCCTGGGCTGGTCGCATGGCGACCAGGAGCTGTTCACCCAGCAGGAATTGCTGGACCTGTTCGACGTCAAGGACGTCAATTCCAAGGCCGCGCGCCTGGACATGGCCAAGCTCGGCTGGGTCAATCAGCATTATCTGAAGACCGACGACCCGGCCAGCATCGCCCCGCAGTTGGAGTACCAGCTTGCCAAGCTCGGGGTGGACATCGCTGCCGGCCCGGCCGCCGCCGATGTGGTGGTGGCGTTGCGCGAGCGCGTGCAGACCTTGAAGGAAATGGCCGAAAAAGCCGTGGTCTGGTACCGGCCGCTGGAAACCTATGACGAAGCGGCGGTGATGAAACACCTCAAGCTGGGCGCCGAGGTGCCGCTGGGCAAGGCGCGCGAGTTGCTGGCTGCGGTGGAGACGTGGAGCGTGGAGAGCGTCTCGGCGGCGCTGCACGACGCTGCTGCCGCGTTGGAACTGGGCATGGGCAAGATCGCCCAGCCGCTGCGCGTGGCCATCACCGGCACCCAGGTCAGCCCGGACATTTCGCAAACGGTGTACTTGGCCGGACGCGAGGGTGCCTTGAAACGCATCGATGCGGCACTCATCAAGATTGGAGCGGCCTGACGCCGGAGCCTGTATGACCAAGCATACCCACGCCCAAGACCTCGCCTGTACCGCACCGCATCACCACGTCGACGACGCCAACGGTTTCGTGCGCGCGGTGGAGCGTGCCTGCAGCGAACGCGGCCTGCGGCTGACGCCGATCCGCGCCAACGTGCTGCGGCTGATCGCCGACGCCGGCAAGCCGGTCAAGGCCTACGAACTGCTGGACTGGGTGCGCGAAGGCAAGGGCGTGGGCGCCGACGCCCCGCCCACGGTGTACCGCGCGCTCGATTTCCTGATGGCCAACGGCTTCGTGCACAAGCTCGAATCGGTCAATGCGTTCGTCGCCTGCCACCACCCCAACAGCGCCCAACACTCGGTGCCGTTCCTGATCTGCGACCGCTGCCACAGCGCGGTGGAGCTGGAAGATCGCGACGTGGTGTCGCAACTGGAAGCCCGCGCCAAGGCGCTCGGGTTCCAGCCGCAGGCACAGACGCTGGAAGTGCACGGCCTGTGCGCGAAATGCGCAGTGGCCGAGTGATCAGCGCCTAGGTCGCGCGTACACGCGGCCTGTTCCAAGGCGCTGGTGGCGCGATGCCCGGGTGGCAGCCTGCTTGCGATGGCAGCGTGTTGAAGCGCAATCGCAATACCGTCAATCGCAACCCCGCTCAATCGCCGCAGCGGCATGCTTGCGCCAACAATGTAGCATCGCTGCCTGGTCGAATCATGCGGTGATGACGACGCTGCCTTCTAGCCAGCGGGGCGGCGGCGTGGTTTAGACGTCTAAGTGGCTGCAGGCTTGGCGTCTGTACGTGCACTGCGCGTCCTCGCGCAGTGCAATGCAGTGACCTCGCAAGGGGCGTCACGCCGCTTTGCCGGCCTTGCCGCCATACGCGGCCAGAAACGTCTGCACCGCACGTCGCGTCGCGTCGTGCAGGAACTCGGGCGCGGGGTCCTTGAGTGCGCCAAACAGGCAGGGCATCAAGGTTTCCGATTCCAGCAAGGCAGCGTACTGGTGGGCGGCAAGCAGGGTGTCTTCGCAATGGAGCAGGCCGCAATCCACCTGTGCCTGCAGGTATTCGGCAAAGCGCTGGATGCCTTCCTCCTGCCCGGCGCTGAAATACAGCGCGCCGACCGCCGATCTGCCGGATACCCCGATGATGGTCTGCCAACTGGTGATATTGGGCGGGGCGCACAGGAACCGCAGCACATCCTCGCCGAAGCGCTGCAGTGCCTCATCGACCGGGCAGCTGCTTTGCGAAAGCGCATGCAGCAACGGATCGAAATAGCGGTCCGACATGTCCTTGGTAACGGCCACGAACAGCTCTTCCTTGGACGGGAAATAGCCATATAGCGTGCGCTTGGAGCCACCCACGCGGGTGGCGATCTGCGACATCGACGCGCCTTCGAAGCCCAGTTCGAGGAAGACCTCGCTGGCCGCCTGGACGATGGCCTCGCGCTTTTCTTCGGTTCTGACCCGCATCAGGTTCTCCCAATAATTCATAAGTATACCGACTGGGCAGAAATGCTTGACGGTTCCGGACGCGCTTATTAGGATACCAGACCGTACCGTTTAGATTTAATCATCACACCTCCGTTGGAGACTGCCCGTGCGTCCTCATGCCCCGTTTCGCCTGTCGTTGCTTGCTGTTGCTGTTGCTGTTGCCGCCACCGCCCTGCTCAGCGCCTGCGGCAGCCCGCCGGGAGGCCCGCCGCCGGAGGAAGGCACCCCGGAAATGGGTGTGCTGACCGTGAAGCAGCAACCGGTGACGCTCACTACCGAGTTGCCTGGGCGCACCGTCCCGTACCTGATCTCCGAAATTCGCCCGCAAGTGGGAGGCATCATCCAGTCGCGCCAGTTCACCGAAGGCGGCGACGTCAAGGCTGGCCAGACCCTGTACCAGATCGATCCGGCCCAGTACCGCGCCAGCTATGCCAGCGCCCAGGCATCCCTGGCCAAGGCCGAGGCAACCCTGCGCACCGCGCAGCTCAAGGCCGAGCGTTACAAGGAGCTGGCGCAGATCAAGGCGATCAGCCAGCAGGAAGGTGACGACACCGATGCCGCGCTAGGCCAGGCCAAGGCCGACGTGGCAGCCGGCAAGGCGAGCGTGGAGACCGCGCGCATCAACCTGGCGTTTGCGCGGCTTGACGCACCGATCTCCGGACGCATCGGCCGCTCCAGCGTGACCCCGGGTGCGCTGGTGACCGCCAACCAGGCCACTGCGCTGACCACCATCCAGCAGCTGGACCCGATCTACATCGACGTCACCCAGCCCAGCAGTGCGGTGTTGCGCCTGCGGCAGGCGATGGCACGCGGCGATCTGGAACAAGCCGGCGACGGTGCGGCCAAGGTGTCGCTGCTGCTGGAAGACGGCAGCACCTACCCGCTGCAGGGGCACCTGGCGTTCTCCGACGTGACTGTCGACCAGAACACCGGCTCGATCACCCTGCGCGCGGTCTTCCCCAATCCGAACGCCGAGCTGTTGCCGGGCATGTACGTGCGCGCGGTGCTGCAGGAAGGCGTCAAGGAGCGGGGCGTGCTGGTGCCGCAACAGGCGGTGTCGCGCAACGGCGCCGGCAGACCCACCGCCTTTGTCGTCGGCGCCGACCACAAGCTGCAGTTGCGTGTGCTGGAAACCGACCGCGAGGTGGGCGACCAGTGGCTGGTGCGCAGCGGCCTGAAGCCCGGCGAGCAAGTGGTCGTCGAAGGCGCGTCGCGCGCACGCGATGGCATCGTGGTCAAGACCGTGCCGTGGCAGCCCAAGGCCACGCCCGCTGCCGGGAATGCTGCCGGTCCTTCTGCCCCGACCGCACCGCGTGCGGCCAACTGAGGCGGGATCACGTCATGGCACGTTTCTTTATCGATCGTCCGATCTTCGCCTGGGTGTTGGCCATCATCGTGATGCTGGCCGGCATCCTCTCCATCGCCACCTTGCCGATTGCGCAATATCCCGCCATCGCACCGCCGGCTGTCGCCATCACCGCCAACTACCCGGGCGCCTCGGCGCAGACGCTGGAAGACACCGTCACCCAGGTCATCGAGCAGAAGATGAAGGGGCTGGATCACCTCAGCTACATGGCGTCCACCAGCGAATCCAGCGGGGCGGTGACCATCACCCTGACCTTCGAAAACGGCACCGACCCCGACACCGCGCAGGTGCAGGTGCAGAACAAGTTGTCGCTGGCCACGCCGTTGTTGCCGCAGGAAGTGCAGCAGCAGGGCGTCACGGTGACCAAGTCGGCCACCAACTTCCTCAACGTGCTGGCCTTTACGTCCGAAGACGGCAGCATGAGCGATTCGGACCTGTCCGATTACGTGGCCGCCAATGTGCAGGAAACCATCAGCCGCGTCGAAGGCGTGGGTGACACCACCTTGTTCGGTTCGCAGTACGCGATGCGGGTGTGGATGGACCCCAACAAGCTGAGCAATTTCAGCCTCACGCCCGTGGATGTGCGCAACGCGATCCAGGCGCAGAACGCGCAGATTTCCGCCGGCCAGTTGGGCGCGTTGCCGGCGGTGGCCAACCAGCAGCTCAACGCCACCATCACTGCACAGACCCGGCTAAAGACCGCCGAGCAATTCGAAAACATCCTGCTGCGCACGCAGTCCGATGGCTCGCAGGTGCGCTTGCGCGATGTGGCGCGGATCGAGCTTGGCAGCGAAAGCTACAACACGGTGGGCCGTTACAACGGCAGGCCGGCGGCCGGTCTGGCGATCAAGCTGGCCACCGGGGCCAATGCGCTGGATACGGTGCGCGCGATCGATAAAAGCCTGGAAGAGCAGGAAAAGTTCTTCCCGCCCGGCATGAAGGTGCAAAAGCCGTACGACACCACCCCGTTCGTGCGCATCTCCATCGAGCAGGTCGTGCACACGCTGGTGGAGGCGGTGGTGCTGGTGTTCCTGGTGATGTACCTGTTCCTGCAGAACTTCCGCGCCACCTTGATCCCGACCATTGCGGTGCCGGTGGTGCTGCTGGGCACCTTCGGTGTGCTTGCGGCGTTCGGCTTCACCATCAATACCTTGACCATGTTCGCGATGGTGCTGGCGATCGGTTTGCTGGTGGACGATGCGATCGTGGTGGTGGAAAACGTCGAACGCGTGATGGGCGAGGAACAGTTGTCGCCCAAGGACGCCACGCGTAAATCGATGGACCAGATTTCCGGCGCATTGATCGGCGTGGCGCTGGTGCTTGCGGCAGTGTTCGTGCCGATGGCGTTTTTCAGCGGATCCACCGGCGTGATCTACCGGCAGTTCTCGATCACGATCGTCTCGGCGATGACCTTGTCGGTACTGGTGGCGATGATCCTGACCCCGGCCTTGTGCGCCACCTTGCTCAAGCCCGTGCACAAGGGTCATGGCCTGGCGACCACCGGGTTCTTCGGTTGGTTCAACCGCCTGTTCGATCGCGGCAACACCGGCTACCAGGGCGTGGTGCGGCACATGCTCGGCAAGGGCTGGCGCTACATGCTCGCCTACGCGGCGTTGCTGGCCTTGGTGGTGTTCGGATTCATGAAGTTGCCGGTGGGATTCCTGCCGGACGAAGACCAGGGCACCTTGTTCGTGCTGGTGCAGTTGCCGCCCGGTGCCACCAATGCGCGCACCAGCGATGTGCTCAAGCAGGTGGAGCATCATTTCCTGGTCGACCAGAAGGATTCGGTTGCCGGTGTCTTCGCCGTGACCGGTTTCAGTTTTGCCGGTAGCGGACAGAACGTGGGCTTTGCCTTCGTCAAGTTGCGGCCTTGGGACGAGCGCACCGGCAAGGGCCAGAGCGTCACCGACGTGGCGGCCAAGGCCGGGGCATTTTTTGCCGGTATCCGCGATGCCAAGGTGTTTGCGTTCGCACCGCCTGCGGTGTCGGAGTTGGGTAATGCCACCGGCTTCGATCTGATGCTGCAGGACCGTGCCAATCTGGGTCACGCAGCGTTGATGCAGGCGCGTAATCAATTGTTGGCCGAACTGTCGCAGGACAAGCGTCTGGTGGCGGTACGTCCGAACGGCCAGGAAGACACGCCCGAGTTCAAGCTGGAAATCGATCCGCACAAGGCACAGGCGATGGGCGTGTCGATCTCCGACATCAACGACACCTTTTCCAGCGCGTGGGGCAGCACCTACGTCAACGACTTCATCGACAAGGGCCGGGTCAAGAAGGTGATGCTGCAGGCCGATGCGCCATACCGCATGAACCCGCAGGACATCGACCATTGGTTCGTGCGCAACAGCGCTGGCACCATGGTGCCGTTCAATGCCTTCGCCACGGCAAGCTGGCAATCCGGGTCGCCGCGCCTGGAGCGTTACAACAGCGTGCCGTCGATGGAGATCTTGGGCATGGCGTTGCCGGGTGCGGCCTCCAGTGGCGAGGCGATGCAGATCGTCGAAGCCGCAGCCGCCAAGCTGCCACCGGGCATCGGCTTCGAGTGGACCGGATTGTCGCGGCAGGAAAAAGCCTCGTCCGGCCAGACCGGCCTGTTGTACAGCGTCTCGATCCTGATCGTGTTCCTGTGCCTGGCCGCGTTGTACGAAAGCTGGGCGATTCCATTCTCGGTGATTCTGGTGGTGCCGCTGGGCGTGTTCGGCACGCTGCTGGCGGCCATGCTGACCTGGAAAATGAACGATGTGTACTTCCAGGTGGGCTTGCTCACCACCATTGGCCTGGCATCGAAGAACGCGATCTTGATCGTGGAGTTCGCAAGGGAATTGCACGAGAGCGGCAAGAGCCTGGTGGCCGCAGCACTGGAAGCGGCGCGCATGCGCTTGCGGCCGATCCTGATGACCTCGTTGGCCTTCATCCTCGGCGTGGTGCCGCTGGTATTGACCAGCGGTGCCGGCGCCGGCGCGCAGCACGCGCTGGGCACGGCCGTGATCGGCGGCATGGTCTCCGGCACGGTGCTGGCGATCTTCTTCGTGCCGCTGTTCTTCGTGCTGGTGTGCGGCCTGTTCCAGCGCCGTGCACAACCTGCCTCGCCCGCACCGCAACCCACAGGACACTGACATGACCGCGATTCGCATGACTCTTTGCGCGCTTGGCGTGGCCAGCGTGCTTTCCGGTTGCACGCTGATGCCGCGCTACACGCGGCCCGACGCACCGGTGCCCGCGCAATTTGCCGGCACGGATGTGTCGGCAGCCCCTCCGGCTGCCGCTGCCGATACCGGCAGCACCACCGACACGGCGTACATCGCCGACATCGGCTGGCGTGAGGTCTTCACCGATCCGGCGCTGCAGCAGGTGATTGCGCTGGCACTGGACAATAATCGCGACCTGCGCGTGGCCGCGCTCAATATCGAGGTCGCCCGCGCGCAATACCGGGTGGATCGCGCCGCGCTGCTGCCCGCCATCGAGGGCACCGGCACCGCCAACAATGCGCGCACGCCCTCGGAGCTAGCCATTCCCGGCCAGCCGCAGGTGTTCCGCACCTACAGCGCCAACATCGGCATTAGTGCCTACGAGCTGGACCTGTTCGGTCGCGTGCGCAGCCTGAAGGAACAGGCGTTGCAGCAATTCCTGTCCACCGCCGAGGCACGCCGCAGTACGCATATCAGCCTGGTGGCAGAAGTGGCCACCGCCTACCTGACCTTGGCGGCCGACCAGCAGTTGCTGCAGCTGGCGCAATCCACCCTGAGCAGCCAGAGCGACAGTTATCGTCTGCAGCAGCGCAGCTTCGAACTGGGCGCGGCTTCGCAACTGACCTTGCGTCAGGCGCAGACCACGGTGGAAACCGCACGTGTGGATGTGGAGCGCTACACCGCGCAGGTGGCGCAGGATCGCAATGCCCTGGTGCTGCTGGTCGGCAGGTCGGTGCCGGTGGAATTGCTGCCACATGCACTGCCCGACAACGCGAGCGTGGAAGGCAATGTGTTGGCCAGCGTGCCGGCCGGCCTGCCATCGCAGTTGCTGCAACGTCGCCCGGACATCCTGGAAGCCGAGCGCAACTTGCGTGCGGCCAACGCCAATATCGGTGCGGCGCGGGCAGCGTTCTTCCCCAGCATCAGCCTGACCGCGTCTACCGGTTCGTCCAGCAGCAGCCTGTCCAGGCTGTTCGACGCCGGCACGCGTGCCTGGAGTTTCGTGCCCACGCTGACCTTGCCGATCTTCAATGCCGGGCGCAATCGCGCCAATCTGGACATGGCCAAGGCCAACCGCGATATCGAAGTGGCGCGCTACGAAAAGTCGATCCAGAGCGCGTTCCGCGAGGTTTCCGACGCGTTGGCGCAGCGCGACACGCTGGGCAGGCAGCTGCAGGCCCAGCAAGCGCTGGTGGATGCCACTGCCGATAGCTACCGGCTGTCGCAGGCGCGTTTCGAACGCGGCATCGACAGCTATCTGCAGGCGCTGGATGCGCAGCGCTCGCTGTACAGCGCGCAGCAGACCTTGATCAACACCCAGCTGTCGCGCTTCACCAACCTGGTGACGTTCTACAAGGCCATGGGCGGAGGCTGGCTGCAAACCGCTGCGCCCACTGCCGCCGCGAGACCGGCAGTGGAGTCGCCGCGTGGATGATGACGCGCCGCCCATTGCACGTGCGCCACACGACAAGCGCGGCGCCATCCTGGCGGCGGCACGCGTGCTGTTTCAACAGCACGGCTTCGACAGGACCAGCATGGACACCATCGCCGAGCGTGCGATGGTGTCCAAGGCCACGGTGTATGCGCATTTTGCGTCCAAGGAGGTGCTGTTCCGCACCACCTTGGAAGCGCTGGCGCAGGCCTCGCCCAAATCGCTGGACGGCCTTGCTGGCGCTGCAGGGGCCGTTGGAGCAACGCCTGACTGCGGTGGCCGATGCAGTGCTGCGCGTGTCTGCCAGCAGCATGCGGGAGGATGTCGCGTATGGCCTGGTACGCCCGCCACTGCTGCCTAGCCAGATGCGCGAGGAAATGTGGACGCTATGCTTCGAGCGCTACGACACCATGATGCGCGCGTTGTTGGCGCGCGAGGTGCAACGCGGGGCATTGGTGATCGACAACGTGCCCGATGCATCGGTGCATTTTTTCGGGTTGATGACCGGGCGGCCGGCCACCGCTGCTGCCTGCGACGATGCGCCAGATGCGCGGTCGGTGCAGCTGGATGCGTATGTCAGCGGCGCGGTGGCGTTGTTCCTGCGGGCGTATCGACCGGACGCGGTGGTGCCAGGGGGAGATAGCAAGCGCGAGGTGCCCAGCGAATTCTAGGCCGGCCGGCGTGCGATGGAGCAGTCGTACGTGCCCAGGTCATCGCGGTGGGCCAGCGCGCTACAGTGCCAAGACTAGAAATGAAGGAGCGCTGCAATGAATCCTTTCGCGACCGCGATATCTGTCTCCATGATGGCCGCCGTGACGACGGATGAGGCTGCGCAGCCGATCAGGGTGAGCAGGGCGGGCGAGGCGCCATCGGTAGTGGGGGCGGCCGAGTATTTCACCGGCAAGGTGCGCATCGACGCACCGTTCCAGGCCGACGCGCCGGCACGCGTCGGCGGCGCCACCGTCACCTTCGAGCCGGGCGCGCGCACCGCATGGCATACCCATCCGCTGGGCCAGACGCTGATCGTCACAGCTGGCGCCGGGCGCGTGCAGGAGTGGGGCAAGCCGGCACAGCAGATCCGCCCGGGCGATATCGTGTGGATTCCGCCCGGCGTCAAGCATTGGCACGGCGCCAATGCCAACGTGGCGATGACGCATATCGCCATCGCCGAGTCGCAGGACGGCGCGCCCGTCACCTGGCTGGAGCAGGTGAGCGAGGCGCAGTATGCGGCGGAGTAGACAGCCGCGATGCCGATGCTGGCGCGGCGATGGCGCCGCCGCGCGGCCCGTGCTGGGCACGGCAGACCTCACGCCGCTTCGGTGGCGTCCTGCGCGTTGGCACGCAGCCGTTGCGCATCGCGCGCAGGCGAGATGCCGAGAATACGTGCGTAGTCGCGGCTGAACTGCGACGCGCTCTCGTAGCCAACCCGGAAGCCGGCGTCGGCAGCGGTCAGCGCCTCGGCCACCATCAGGCGGCGTGCTTCGTGCACGCGCAGCTGCGACCGGTATTCCAGCGGCGTCATCGTGGTCACCGCCTTGAAATGCGCATGGAAGGTGGAGCGGCTCATCGCCGACAGATCGGCGATCTGCTCGATGCTGAAGCGCTGCGCATAGTGTTCGCGCAACCACACGATGGCCCTGGAAATCTGGTTGAGCCGGCTGTCGGTGATGGCCATCTGGCGCACCGCCGCATTGGCCGGGTCGGCCATCAGGCGGTACAGCAGTTCGCGCACGATCAAGGGCGCGAGCGCGGCAATTTCATGCGGTTGGTCGAGCAGGCGCGCCAGCCGTAGCGCCGCGTCCTGCAACTGCGGCGTGCTGCGGTTGAGTAACAGCCCGGCCGATGCCGCATCGCGCTGCGTGTCCACCAATTCCGGATGGTTGATCGCCAGCTCGCTGAGCACCGAGGTGTCCAGGTCCAGGCAGAAGCATAGATACGGTTGCGCGCCGCTGGCTTCGATCACCGAGCCGACGATGGGCAGATCCACCGACGCCACCAGGTACATCTGCGGGTGATAGAAGTACGCCTGCGCGCCCAGCATTGCCTGCTTGCGGCCTTGCGCCACCAGGCACAGCATGGGTGTGTAGACAGTGGGCATGGCCACGGTCGGCGATGCGCTACGCATGATCTGCAACCCGGCGATCTGCGTGGGATGCATGCCGTCGCCAGGCGCATGACGCAGCAATATCGTGCTCAACTCGGTCAGCGAAGACATGCCAAAACCCGTCGACGATGCAATGCGGTCCAGCCGCGAAGGCACCGATCGTACAAGAGTGCAGGTGGTGCGGGCGGCAAGGTCCGCTGCGCGGGTTGCGGGCTTGCGCCCGCTCGAAGGCGCGGCAGCCGTCGTGGCCGCCTGCGCGTGAACTGCGCGTCGGCCTGATAGGGCGGTCACAGGCCGGCCGTATCATGGCGAGGTCTCTCGCATCCGCCTGCTGCCATGCCCGCAAAACGTTCCAGCTTTCCAACGCCGACCAGCCCCGCCGAGTGGAAGCGGCTCCAAGCCGCTGCCGCCACCGAATTGGCACGGCGCACCGCGCAGGCGCATCTGCAGATCCTGGGGCTGCTGCGGACGCATGGACATCTATTGAGCGCCGCGCAGCGGCGTAGCCTGCACAAACGCCTGCTGCGCGGCGGGCGTTGATCCGGGGCAGCGATTGCCTCGGCGGTTGCGCACGCAGCCGGCCTCAGCGTGTGGTCGTGCACGGTGAGGCCGAGAGCCGATGTAACAGCTGGCCAGCCCGTCATGCGGCCGAAGGCTGCGCGTTCGGGCTGCCAGCCAGTCGCGCAGTGGGCGCGCATGAGACGCCGCGTACAACTCATCGATGCCGTCGTTTCCAATGATGGCTGGCATGCCGCAGACCTCGACGTCCCCCGGCGTGCAGCACAGGCACGCGCGTTTGGCTGCGGGGCCATCCGCACGGCAACCGCCGATGCCGGCCGGTCCCATGCGCGCGGCAGCGGGCGCTATGTCGCCAGTTCCCACGGCGGCTGCTCGCCTAGCCGCTCCTGCAGGAAATCCACGAACGCGCGCACGCGCGGCGGTTGCAACCGCCGCGCCGGCATCACTGCGCTGATCTGCGAGGCCGGTGGCGGGTAATCGGGCATGACTTGGACCAGGCGGCCGCTGCGCAATTCGTCGGCGATGTGCCAATACGAATGCACCGCGATGCCCTGGCCGGCGACCACGGCGTCGCGCACCAGTTCGCCGAAGTTGCTTTCGAAGCGGCTCTGCATGCGCACGCGCACCAGCCCGCCGTCGGGCGTTTGCAGTGTCCACACGTCCTGGCGGCCGTCACGGCCCATCAGCAACACGCCGGCGTGCTGCGCAAGTTCGTCCGGCGTGCGCGGTGTGCCGTGACGCTGAAGGTAGGCGGGCGAGGCCGCCAGGGTACGGCGGTTGTCGGCGATACGCCGGGCCACCAGCCCGGAGTCCTCCAGTGGGCCGATCCGGATCGCCAGATCGAAGCCCTGTTTGACCAGGTCCACCAGGTCGTCGCTGAGGTGCGCGCTGATGCGCAGGCGCGGATGGCGGGCCTGGAATTCCGGCAGCAGCGGCGACACGTATTGCCGCCCGAACGAGGCGGACAGGGTCATGCGCAGCACGCCGCCCACATCGTGCGCGCTTTCGCGCAGATCCTCGGCCAGCGCGTCCAGATCTTCCACCAGTACGCGGCCACGTTCGGCCAGCCGCTGCCCCTCGGCAGTGGGATGCAGGCGGCGCGTGGTCCGGTGCAGCAGGCGCACGCCCAGCTCGCGTTCCAGGCGCTTGAGACGCTGGCTGGCCACCGCCACCGACAGATCCAGGCTGCGCGCGCCCGCGGTGATCGAGCCCAGGTCGAGCACGCGCAGGAACAGGGCAATATCGCCAAGACGGTCCATTGCGATTCTCAATGATTGATTGAAAGT
This sequence comes from Xanthomonas sp. D-36-1, assembly GCF_017746155.1. Lineage (NCBI taxonomy): Bacteria > Pseudomonadati > Pseudomonadota > Gammaproteobacteria > Lysobacterales > Lysobacteraceae > Xanthomonas > Xanthomonas sp. D-36-1. The sequence continues at coordinate 77,645 of NZ_JAGHWR010000008.1, read as the reverse complement.
GAATCAGCATAGCAGGGGTCATCGCGGGTAAACGTAGGGCGCAGGCTATGCGCAGTCTTCCCTGGCCCATGCCCATGTCCAACCTCACCTCTGCGCGTTCGTCGCGCTTTCCGCCGGCGTTGCTGGCACTGACCATCGGTGCCTTCGGCATTGGCACGACCGAATTCGTGATCATGGGGCTGCTGCAGCAGGTGGCCGCGGATCTGGGCGTTTCGCTCAGCGCGGCGGGCCTGTTGATCAGCGGTTACGCGCTGGGTGTGTTCGTCGGTGCGCCGGTGCTGACCCTGGCCAGCGCACGCCTGCCGCGCAAGGCGGTGCTGGTCGGGTTGATGCTGATCTTCACGGTCGGCAACGTGGCGTGCGCGCTGGCGCCGGACTACACCAGCCTGATGGTCGCGCGGGTGCTGACGTCGCTGGCCCACGGCACGTTCTTCGGCGTCGGCGCCGTGGTGGCGACCTCGCTGGTGCCGGCCGAACGCCGTGCGTCGGCCATCTCGCTGATGTTCGCCGGACTGACCGTGGCCACCTTGCTCGGCGTGCCGGCCGGTGCCTGGCTGGGTCTGCAACTGGGTTGGCGTGCGACCTTCTGGGCGGTGGCTGCGATCGGCGTGCTGGCCACTGCCGCGGTCGCGGTGTGGGTGCCGGCCGCGGCAGGTGCTGCCACGCCGGTGTCGTGGCGGCAGGAAGTGGCGGTGTTGCAGCGGGGGCAGGTGCTGCTGGCGCTGGCGATCACGGTGGTGGGCTACGCCGGCGAGTTCGCAGTGTTCACCTACATCCAGCCGCTGCTGCTGCAGGTCACCGGCTTTGCGCAATCGGCGGTGTCGCCGGTGCTGCTGGTGTTCGGCATGGGCATGATCGTCGGCAATCTGCTCGGTGGGCGGCTGGCGGACCGTCGTCCCACCGCGGCCCTGCTGGGCAGCCTGGCGGCCCTGGTGGTCGTGCTGGGCGCACTGGGATGTGTCCTGCACAGCAAGGCCGCCATGGTGACCTTGGTCGGGCTACTGGGTGTGGCTGCTTTCGCCACCGTGGCGCCACTGCAGTTGCGCGTGCTGGAACACGCACGCGGCGCCGGCCAGAACCTGGCCTCCAGCCTCAATATCGCCGCCTTCAACCTGGGCAATGCGCTGGGCGCATGGCTGGGTGGTGTGGTGATCGCCACCCAGGCGGGCCTGGTCGCAACGCCTTGGGTGGCCGCGCTGTTGAGTGCCATCGGGCTGGGTATCGTGCTGTGGAGCGTGCAGTTGCAACGCCGCCGCGCGGCTGCGCCATTGGCCTGTACACAGATGGGGTGAGTTGATTGCCCGCTGGTCATTGGCCACGTGGCGCAGTGCGCGTCAGGCGGCTCTCGATGTGCATAAACGCTGGTTTCGCCATCAACACTCCACAGGCGCTAGCGGCCGACGATAACGCAGCGCATCTCCCATTCAACGTTGCAAGGACTTCTTCGATGGAAACCCGTCTACTCGGCCGTTCCGGTTTCAAGGTGCCCGTGCTTGGCCTGGGTGCCGGCACGTTCGGCGGCAAGGGGCCGCTGTTTTCTGCATGGGGCGACACCGATGTGGCGCAGGCGCGGCGCATGGTCGAGGTGTGTTTGGAAGCAGGGCTCAACCTGTTCGATACCGCCGATGTGTATTCCGATGGTGCGTCCGAAGACATCCTTGGCCAGGCGCTGCAAGGCCGCCGCGATCAGGTGATTGTTTCGACCAAGACCGGCCTGCGCCTGGGCGATGGCCCCAACGATGCCGGCGCGTCGCGCTTCCGTTTGCTGCGTGCGGTGGAGGCATCGTTGCGACGCTTGCGCACCGACTACATCGATCTGCTGCAGCTGCACGCGTTCGATGCCATGACGCCGATGGAAGAAACCCTGTCCACGCTGGATGACCTGGTGCGCGCGGGCAAGGTGCGCTATCTGGGCGCGTCCAATTATTCCGGGTGGCAGTTGATGAAGTCGCAGGCGGTCGCCGATGCGCACGGCTGGAGCCGCTTCGTCGCCAACCAGACGTATTACTCGCTGGCCGGGCGCGACTACGAGTGGGAGCTGATGCCGCTGGGTATCGACCAAGGCATCGGGGCGGTGGTGTGGAGCCCGCTCGGTTGGGGGCGGCTGACCGGCAAGCTGCGGCGTGGCCAGCCATTGCCGCACCACAGCCGTCTGCATGCCACCGCCGCGGCCGGCCCGGCGATCGACGATGCGCGCTTGTTCGACATCGTCGATGCACTCGATGCCGTTGCCGCAGAGACCGGCCGCAGCGTGCCGCAGATCGCCATCAACTCGCTGCTGCAGCGGCCGACCGTGAGCACAGTGCTGATTGGCGCACGCAACGAAGCGCAACTGCGCGAAAACCTCGGTGCGGTGGGTTGGTCGTTGACTCACGACCAGCGTGCCCGCCTGGATCAGGCCAGCGCAGTGGAGCCGCCGTACCCGTACTACCCCTATTGGCGCGGGCAGTTCGCAGAGCGCAGCCCGCTGCCGCTGTAGGGCGGGCTGCGCCAAACGCGCCACGCGGCAACCCAATGCAGCGTGGCGCGCATGATTGCCGCGGTGCTAGTGCAGTTGCATCACAATGGCCGTGCCGCCGGAACGATCACTTCCGGCTTGATCGCTCCCACGCCGTTGCTGCCTTGCAGCTGGCGGCAATTGTCCAATGCCGTCATCGCCGAGGCGTAGCCGATCATCGCGCTGCCGTCGGTAGCGGAGGCATAGATCAGCCTGCCGCCCGTACGCGCAGCCAGTGCGCGGGCGATGGCTGGCGTGGTATCGAACAATTTGATCGAAGCACCGAGCAATGCCGGCTGGCCGCTACGCGTTTCCAGCGCGGCAACGACGCTCGCCGATGCTGCGCTGCGCGTGGTGCGCGCAACCGCGTCCGCGGCGCCGCTGGTGTCGAGGTAGATCGCGTAGCGATCGACGCGGGCAACCGGTGCCTTCGTGCTGGTTTGCGTGCTTCTTGGCGATTGCGTGGACGCAGTGCCGCGCGTGGCCTCGGCCAGCTGTACCACCGCTGCTGGCATCAGCCGGAAACTGGCGCGGTCCACCACAACGGTTTGTCCGGTTGCGGCAGCACGCAGGCGGGCGCGATCGAACACCTGTGCCGAGGCAGGTGCAGACATGCTGGCGGCAACGACGCACAACAGTGCGATCAGAGAAGTTTTCATGTCAGTGGCCCACCACGCGCATTTCGAATTCCTGCAGTTGTTGCTTGCCGTTGTCGGCGAGCATGTCGTCCACCTCCAATGTCCAGCGACCGGCTGACGCTTCGTCCAGGAACGCATTGCTGGAGGTCAGGAAGACCACGAAGCCATCGCCCGGATCGAGCGTGGAAAACGGCGTCATCACGGTGCTGCGGGTGCCGCTGGGCGAGACCAGCACGGCGCGCAACTGACGAGGATTCTTGTGCGTCCCTGCGAAGTACAGCTGGACGCCTTCCACCTTGAAGGACTGCTTGATGTCGATCGCCAATCGCGCTGGCGAGCTGATACCGCCGATGGTGCTGCTTTTTCCGTCATAGACGGTCCACTCGGTGTCTTGCATTGCAGGCAGCGGAGTGAAATGCACCGCACGCTCCACCGCCGCGGCTGCATCCACCAAGCCGAAGCCATACCAATTGCTGAAATGGTGGCCGGCCGCGTTGGTGATCCAGGCGGGCTCGATCACGGCGTCCTTGTAGAACGCCTTGGCTTGATGAGGATCGACCTGTACCGCCGTCGTTGCCAGGATGTATTTGACATCGCGCAGTGTCAGCTGCGGGTTGGCGCTCAGCATCAGCGCCGCGACGCCTGCAACTGTCGGCGCGGAGGCAGAGGTGCCATTCATGCGTGCGCTGTAGTTGCACGAGGCATCGATTTTCGAGTGGCTGGTATCCAGCGCGTTCTGCGGCGCGCGCGTGCGGTCGCGATTATTGCCTGCCGCGCAACCGCTCAGATCGGTGGTGACGATCGCCGGTGAGAAGAATGGCTGCGGACCCTGCGCAGCGAGCAGTGTATAGAGCGGGCTGAACGTCTCAGGGTGCGGATCGAAGCGACGCTGGAAGCCAAATTCGCCGGACAGCCCGGACACCCACAATGCCGATCCGGGCGATGAGTAGCTCGCGCGTACGCCGTTGGCATTGACTGCACCGACCACAATCATGGTGGTCAGGCTGTTGAGGTTGTCGATATTGGCGCTGCTGCAGGCGACACCGAGCTGCCGGGTCTGGTCGCTGCAGCGATCGATCAGCGTGCCCTGTGCATCCACATCGAGCAGCGTATTGAAATCGTTGCCAGCTGCCTTGACGTAGATGCCGCCCTTGCCGCCACGCTGGGCACGCATCATTTTTTCCAGGGAGCGCTGCTCGTCGAGATCGCTGAATGGATAGACCGCTGTCGAGATGCCGAAGCTGTTGTTGAACACGTCCATCGCACGGGCTTCCGGGCCATCGCCCCAGGAGTAGCGGATGTCGACGTATTGCTTGCTGCCGTCATTCTCGGAAATTGCGTTGAAGCCAGCCACATTCGCCTCCGGCGCGACGCCACGTCCACCCAGGCCATTCCATCCACGTGCGGCGATGATGCCGGCGACCGCGGTGCCGTGGTCATTGTCGATTTCATCCGCAGGCGGCGTCGGATCGTTGGAACCATTCAAGAAGTTGTGCGAGCCGCCGGCAACGATGTTGTCGACCAGATCCTCGTGCGCAATCTCAAGCCCGCCATCGATGACCGCCACCTTGACTCCAGCGCCACGGATGCCGAGCGTATGCAGGATGTCCACATCCAGATCGACTCCTGGCCGTGGACGTTGGTCGCCGAACACCGGCTGGCCTTGATTGAGCAGATGCCATTGGTAGCGGAACAACGGGTCGCTGGTTTGGTTTGTGTTCTGCGTCGTCCTGGTCGGCGCATCGACCCCGTTTGCTGCAGCAGCGGCTGTCAGCGAGAAGGGGCCCAGCGCCAGCAGGCAGGCGCAAGACAGCGGCAATCGCCGCGGGAGAGAGGTTGTCATGGCATGGTATCGGTCATGGTGGTGTACGCAGATGCAGGTGTCGGCCAGACCGGCCGGCCTGCTGCCCGCCGTGGAACGGCCGCAGGGGTCAGCCTGCGGCCGGTGTATTTACATCGGTTGCATGACCGCCTGCATGACCACCAGCGCCGCCTGCGCGACAACGCTGCTGCGCTGCAGGCCGGGTAGTGCACGCTGGGCGCTTTCCACAGATGCATAGGTGATCACTGCGCTGCCGTCTACCGTCGAGGTGTACGCAATGGTCCCGCCGGTGCTGGCCGCCAGCGATGTCGCCGTGGCCGGCGTCGTGCCGGTGAGTTTCACCTGCGGGTTGACCAGCACGACACGACCGTTGCGCTCATTGACCGCAGCGGCGATGGGGCGTTCGGTGTTGGTGGCGAGACTGCGCGCAGCACCTGCAGGCGCATCCAGTACCACCGCATACGGCCCGATACGCGCGGCGACCTTGTCGTTGGGGGCCACTGCACCTGTACTGCCGGCTTTGGCTGCCGATCGCTGCGCTGATGCTGCGTTCCGTGGCGGCATGTGCTCGCTCACCACCGTGCCCGGCAGCATGCGGAACGTGTCCGCTCCGGAGGTGAAACGCACGCCGGTCGCTGCCGCACGCAGGGCATTGGCGTCCATGTATTGCACTGCCTGGGCAGCACCGGTTGCGGCCATGGACAGCGTCAACACGCAAGCAAGAATGATCGGTTTCATATCAGTGCCCCACGATGCGAAGTTTGAAAGCGTTGAGTGCGACAGTGCTCCTGGGGTCGCTCATGTCGGTGACTTCCAGAGTCCAGATGCCGCGCGATTTTTCGTCCAGGAACGCATTGCTGGAGGTCAGGTCGATGTAGAACCCCGTCTGCGCATAAGCAGCCGGATCCAGGACGGAAAACGGCGTGGCGACCACGCTGCGCGTCCCGCTCGGCGACACCAGCACCACACGCAGGTTGGACGGCGTCTTGTGCGCCGACTGCAGCGACAGCTGCACCGCTTCCACCTTCATGGCCTGCTGCACCCGGATGCGCAGCTTGCCCGGTCGCGCCGGGCCACCGATCTGGCTGGCCACGTCGGTGGAGCTGACCCACTGGGTGTCGCGCATGGGCGGCAGCGGCGTGAAATAGCGCGCCTTGTAGACCGCGGCCGCGGCATCGGCCAGGCCGAAACCGTACCAGTTGCTGAAACGGTGCCCGGCTGCGTTGGTGATCCAACCCGGATCGATCACGCTGCCCTGGTAGACCACCCGCGGCTGGTACGGATCGATCTGGCGCGCGGTGGTCGCAAGAATATATTTGACGTCGCGTGCGCTCAGGCTCGTATTGGCACTGAGGATCAACGCAGCCACGCCAGACACGGTGGGCGCTGCAGCCGAGGTGCCATTCATGATCGCGTTGTAGTTGCACGACGCATCGATCTTCGAGTTGCTGCCATCCAATGCGTTGTAGACCACGTCGGGAGCTTCGACGTTCTCGCCCGCTGCGCAGCCGCTGAGATCGGTGGTGACGATCGCCGGGTCGTAGGCATAAGGCGCCGGATCCGGGGCAAAGGTCGACGCTGCGTTGGGATAGAACTTGCGTTGAAAGCCGAACTCGCCACCAAGGCCGGAGACCCACAACGCAGAGCCTGTGGACGAATACGAGGCATGGGTGCCCTTTGCATTCAGACTGGCCACGACGATGGTCCCGGGCAGATTTGCCAACGGGTCGATGTTGGCCAGCGAGCAGCCGACTTTCAATTCACGCGATTGTGCGCTGCAGATATTGACGGGGTTTCCGTTCTCGTCGGGCGCAAGGAACCGCTGGAAGCTATTGCCTGCAGATTTGACATAAATGCCGCCAAGGCCTCCACGTGTCGACCCCATCAATGCTTGCCAGGTGCGCTGGTCTTCCAGAGGAAAATCCAAATAGAACGGGGCAGCCGCCCCCCAGCTGTTGTTGAAGACATCGATATTGCGCGCCTCCGGACCATCGCCCCATGCATACCGGACGCTGGCACCAGTATTCGAAGAATCGCGTGCAAGAAAGTCGAATCCTGCCAGTTGCACTTCTGGCGCCACGCCGCGTCCGCCGCGGCCATTCCAACCCACCGCACCGATGATGCCGGCCACGGACGTGCCGTGACCGTTGCGCGGGTCGATCGGCGTGGTGTCGTGCGAGCCGTCGCCGAAATTGTGCGACCCGTTCGGCAGGATGTTGTCTGCCAGATCTTCATGGCCCAATTCGAGCCCAGTGTCTATTACGCCGACCCGCACGCCGCGTCCGCGAATGCCCAGGGCATGCAGGATGTCGACATCCATGTCCACGCCGGCGACCGGACGGCTGTCGCCGATCACGGCCTGCCCCTGATTGGAGAGATGCCACTGGTACCGCAGCAACGGGTCGTTGCCATTGGCCTTGGCCGTGGCGCTGGTAGTGGCCGGGGTGGTGGCAGCCGCTGCCTGCGCGGCAGCAAGTACCGACAGTGGTGTGCTGCCGGCGAGGAGGGCAACGATCAACAGCGCGAGAGGTCGCCTGCGAAAAGAGTTCATTCCGTCTGATTCCAGTCAAAGGGTGGGCGCCGTCGAAGTGACACAGTCCTCCGTCAGGCCAACCGCGCGATCGGCCCTTGCAACTGCTCCACTCCACGAAAGCTCGCGCCTGTGAAGCCGGTGTTGGTGGAGCCGGAAGGAGGAATGCGAGTGAAGGAACCGGCAGATGCCAGCCGGGTCCGGAAAGCCCCTCAGCCAACGTAACCTGCAAGCGGAGTTGCACCGCAGGCAGTCAGATGCCACGTGTCGATGCCCGGGGTGCGACATCGATGCAAAGAAGCAGCGACAAGCGCCATGTGCGTTTATCCCAGTTGAGTCACAAAAGCGCATTTGCGCCGATGCAAAGCTGCTGTCAGGTCCTGCGTCGGCTCCCCTGTGCGTGTCGACGCAGCCGATGTTGTCGATGCGTCTGCACCAACAACGCCTGGATTACAAAGGGGGACAGCATTGCCTGCAAGGCATGCACACGGCGAGATATTCGTGACACATCGCGCAATTTACGACGGGCGTGTCGGGTGATGCGTTGCATGCGAAGTTCTGCCGACGAAATTTGCAGAAAAACTTGGCGGGGGCGGTCATTTCGATCGAAATAAGCGATCACGATGCGTCGTTGTGCTTCGCATGCGAGCTGTTCGCCTCCGCCCCGTCATCACCGGGTTGCAGCGGCCGTCGCGCGTGGGAAAACGCATGGGTGCCGCAACGCCTGGCAACGCCGGTTTTGGTCCGGGCATGCCAGCGTCGCGAGACTGCGCATCGAGGCATGCGCTAGCGAGGTCCCGCGCAGCAGTCTCCGCTGCTGCGCGGCTCAGGTGTGGCGGCGGACTACCAGCGGTACGCCACCGAGAGTTGGTACTGCCGCCCGGCGATGGGGCGGCCCATGAAGACACCACCGGTGGCTGCGCCAGGCACGCGCACGTTGCCTTCGGTCAGGCCCAGCGTGTTGGTGACGTTGCTGCCGCTGGCCGTCACTTCCCAATGTTCGCCCACATGCAGGTTGGCGCCGATGTCCAGCATGTCGTACGCGGGCAGGCGCTGGCTGTTGGCCAGGTCTGCAAAGCGCTCGCCGATGTACGAATAGGTGGCAAACACCTTGAGGTCGCCGAACGGCAGCATCCAGTAATAGCTGGGCGTGATGCGGAACTGGCGCTTGGGTTGGCGCATCACCCGGTTGCCGGTGAACTCGCGATAGTTGCGATATTTCGCATCCAGCCATACCCCGGTGCCAGCCAGCTCGAACCCGCCGAACGGCCGGATCGCACCCTCCACTTCCAGGCCACGTGCGCGCGAATCGCCCACAGCGGTGAAGTTCTCGCCATTGGCCAGGAATGCCTGGAACGGCGAGTTCTTGAAGGTGTTGTAGAACGCGGTGAGATACAGGTCGTAGACGCTTGTGCCGGACTTCAAACCCAGCTCGTATTGATCCACATCCTGCACGCGGTTCTGCCCATCGCGCAGGTTGTCGAAGCCGGGAAACTTCACCCCGGAGTTGACCCGCGCAAACAGGCTGTTGTTCTGGTCCAGCGTGAAGTTCAGGCCAGCTGTCCACGAGAACGCTTCATCGTCCTGATCGATGCGCCGGGTGGTCGCCAATGCCAGCGAGGTGGCGTTGTCGTACAACGTGGCCGGGTTGCCATCCAGATCCACGGTCGTGGTGTCGTGCACATCGCCGGTGACGCTCTGGCGCTCGTAGCGTGCGCCCAGGTCCAGGCGCAGGCGTTCGCTCAGCTCCCATTCGTCGGCCACGAAGGCGGCGATGTTTTCGCCGTCGTACTTGGCGCGCAGGTTCAAGAACGCGGTACTGGTGAACCCCTGGCGCGTGGCCTGGCGGCCATCGTCCAACGTTACATCGATGCGGCGTGCGTTGTTTTGCGCGGTGAGCAGCATGGTGTTGCCCAGGTACCAGGTATCGGCAGACGAATACTTGGCGTAGTACGCGCCCACGGTGAGCGTATTGCCGGCAAACAGCTCGCGGCTCAGACGCAGGTCGTTGGTAAAGGAATTCAGGCGCTTGTCCACCGACCACCAACCGGCTTCGAGCACCTGCTGGTTCGGATCCACCGTACCCCCGCCATTGGTGTAGCTGGCGCTGCCGCCGCTGCCGTAACCGGCAATGAAATCGCCCAGGCGCTGTGGCGCATCGCCGGTAAAGAGCGCGTAGGTCGGCGCGCTGCCGCTGATCACGTTGAAGCGGTCGGCAACGGTCCAGCCGCCGCTTTCCCAGTTCCATTCGCCGCCGAACACGTCGATGTTGACGCCGCGCCCGTCGGCCAGATCGCGCCGCAACGTCTGGCCATCGGGCCCGACCAACAGCTCCACATTGCGGAAGTCGCGGCCGAGCAGGGTGCCGGTCTGCGCGTTCAAGCCGGGGAAACTGGAAAGATCGTTGCCGTTGTTGCGCGAGAGCAACGGAATCGCGGTGTAGAACGCGTTGTTATCGTCGGTGTGGCGTGCGTAGAACGACAGCTCGCCGCTGTCCCAGCGCTTGCTCAACGTGGCGCTGAACTGGCCGCCCTTGTCGGCGGAGAACTGCGGGTCGCGCACGCCGTCGGTTTTGCGAAAAAAGCCGCCCACGCTGTAGTACCAACCATTGCCCATCGGCCCGCTGTTGAACACATCGATGCGGCGCAAGGCGTTGTTGCCGCCGGTCAGGCGCACGCTGCCTTCGGGTTCGTCCTGGCCTTTTTTCTGGATGAAATTGACGGTCAGGCCGGACTGGCCGTTGGAGAAGATCGGACTGGAGCCGCCGCGCAGCACTTCCATGCGTTCGACAGTGTCATCGACACGGAACAGCGTGGAATTCTCCAGGAACGACAAGGTCGGCGGTGGAAACAGCGGTGAGCCATCCAGTTGCATGGTCACGAACGGCGCATCGCCTTCCGATGGCATGCCGCGCACGAAGATGTTGGCACCGGTGCCGCCACCGCTGGGCTCTGCCCACACGCCGGGCACGATCTTGAGCAGGTCGGCGGTGCTTTGCGGCACCGCCTGCTGAATCTGTTCCGGGCTGGCCGTGGTGATCGAAAAGCTGGCATCGCGCTTGGCCAGGCCCTTGAAGCGCGCGGTGCCGCTGACGATGACCGCATCCAGCGTCGTGGCCTCTTGATTGGCTGCTGCGGGCGTGGCGGTTTGCGTGCGGCCATCGGGTGCCAACAGCGCGGCAGCGACGGCGAGCGAGAGGGTGTAGCGGGGCGATGAAAAACGCATGCGCAAGGCTCCTTGTGTAGGTGCGAGAACGCTGCCGAGCCATGCGGCGGTGTGCAGGCATCGGCAGCCAGTGCACGCGCGCGCCCGCGCTATTGCGTCGCGTGCGCCCCCTGTCAGCGCAGTGCTAATGAAGTTTTAACCCCAGATGCGCCGCAGCCTGTTGTGCGACGCAGCAGCATGCGGCAGCGTTTTCTGTTGGGAACACGGCGGTACTTGCTTGCAGCGCGACGGTGCCCCCGTCCTGTGCGCCATGCAGCTCCGCACGATGGCGAACGCGACTGCAGCCCCGGTGCAGCGCGCTGCCGTATGCGCCGACCGGTCGGCAACGCCCATAAAAAAGGCCGCCCGAAGGCGGCCTTCCTTCCAGTCAGCAGGGGAGAGAGTCTGCTGTCAGAAGAACAGGCGCACGCCGAACGAGGCGCTGCGGCCAGGAAGCATCACATCGTCCTTGAGGAAGGAGGTGTGCACGCGTGCGTCCTGGTTGGTGAGGTTATTGCCGTCCAGGAACACTTCCCACGCCGTGCTGCCATGGTCCACGTGATACGCCAGGTGTGCATCGACGAAGGTGTAGCCGTCGGTCGGCGTTTCGTTCACTGCCACCTTGTCCTGCTTCATGGTGCGTGTGGCACCGACCGATGCGCGCCACTGCTGCGCATCCCAGCGCAGCTGCGCACCGAAGCGGCCCGGCGCGATCCGCGGCAGGTTGCCGCCATCGTTCAGGCGCGCACGTACGGTATCGCCGAACACGCGCAGGTCCCACGCACCGTTCTGGTTGTTGGCCAGGTGGAAGGTGGCCTCGCCTTCGAAACCGTGGAAGATCGCGTCGGCCTGCGTCCACTGGCGAATCGGCAGGAAGTCGTTGTCTTCTTCGTTGAACCACTGGCCGCCGGTGTCGACGATGTAGATGAAGTCGTTGTAGCGGTTGTAGTACGCCGCCACCTTGGCATCCACCCATGTGTTCTGGAAATTCAATCCCAGCTCGGCCTGGTTGGCCTTCTCGGTCTTCAGATCGGCGCCGCCGATCTCGAAGGCCAGGGTGGCGATGTGCGGGCCGTTGGCGAACAGTTCTTCCTCGGCCGGCGCGCGTTCGGCGTGGTCCAGGTTGGCGGTCAGGCGCCACTGCTCGTTGAAGCGGAAACCGCCGCTGGCCGAGAAGCTGGTCGGCGTGAAATCGCGGTCCACGCCGATATCGGTCTGGTACTTGACCTTGTCCACGCGCGCGCCGACTTCGGCGGTGACGCGCTCCCAACTGTTGCGTGCGACGGCGAAGGCGCCGAGCGAGCGGGTATCGGTCTTGGGCACGAAGGATTCTTCGCCGATCGCCTGGAAGGTGCTGTCGCTGCCCTGCAGGCCGAATGCGGTCTGCCAGCCGCTGCCAAACGTGAACGAGGCTTCCACGCGGCCTTCGTTGGCCCGCTTGGTGAACACGGTGCCGACTTCGGCGCCTTCGAATTCGGTATGCGCGTAATCGGTATGGCCGAAGCTGTAGCGCAGTGCGCTGCCGTCGCCCCACGGATCGGTCAGCCCGCCCTTGAGGTCGTAGCGGTCCTGCTGCAGTTTCAGCGACACGCCGCGCTCGCCGATGGACGGGTCGCCCGGTTCGCCCGGGTTGCCGTAGTTGTCGCGGAAACGCGATGCCGACAGGCCGACAAAACCCCAGTCGCCGGACAGCGATGCACCGATCGAGCCCACCTTGGAATCGATCCAGCTGTTGAGCTGGCGGCCCTTCGGCGTGTCGTAGTCGTTCTGGTTGCGATACACACCATCGGCATGGATCGACAGGCCGCTGCCATTACCGGCATCGACGCGGAACATGTCGGTGTTGCCGTCCTTGTCGCCGCCGTCGAAGCGCGCTTCGGCGCGCCCGCTGAAGCCGTCCACGGGAGTCTCGGCGATGCGCCCATCGACCACGTTGACCACGCCGCCGATGGCGCCGGAGCCGTACAACAGGGTGGACGGACCCTTCAGCACTTCGATTTGGTTGGCCAGGAACGGCTCGATCGCCGGGGAATGGTCCTGGCTGACGGTGGACACGTCCTGGGTGGACAGGCCGTCGCGCAGCACTGCAACGCGCGGGCCGTCCAGGCCGCGGATGATCGGACGGCCCACGCCGGGCCCGAAGTTGGAGCTCTGCACGCCCGGCAGGCTGGCCACGGTTTCGCCCAGGCTGGAACTGCGCACCTCGTCCAGGCGCTCGCCGGCCAGCACTTCCACCGGGCGGCTCAATTCACCGGCCGCATCGCGCAACGGGCTGGCGGTGACCACCACCTTGTCCAGATCCTTGATATGGCGCCCACTGGAGGGGCTGGCATCGTGGCGGGTGTCCGAATTGGGCGGGGTCTGCCCATCGGCAGCGACCGGAGCGTCCTCGGCCATGGCCAGGGCAGGGGTCAGCAGGCTGGCCAGGGCCAGCGAGAGCGCGGAACGGTGGAACGAGGGTGCAAATGGGGGCATGGTGGGCCGGACTCTGTAATTGTTACTGTGTATCAGTGGTAAGGCGCAGCTTGCCTGCTGCGCCGGCGGCGAGCCCGCATGGCTGCGCGATGCACTGATGCGGGGCTGGAACAGTAAGATGTTATATTATTCCACGTCGCCGCGAGTACCCTGCTGGACGTCATGCCTCTACCATCCCTTCGCCATCTTCTTGACCGCTTCGGCGCAACCGGCTCGCTGCTGTGCGCCGTGCACTGTGCGGTATTGCCACTGGTGCTGGCGCTGGCACCGTCGCTGGGCCTGTCGGTCTGGCTGGGCGACGGGGTGGAACGGGCCATCGTGGTGTTCGTGACGCTGCTGGGCCTGTTCAGCCTGGTGCTGGGGTATCGCCGGCATAAAGCGCTGCATGCGCTGGCGTTGCTGCTGCCCGGTCTGGGGTTGCTGTGGCTGGGCCTGCTGTACGACCCGCTCCATCATTCGGTGGTGCCGCATGCGGTGGTGATGACGCTGGGTGGCGCCCTGGTCGGTATCGCCCACCTGGTCAATCTGCGCCTGAATCACGGGCATGGGCATGTGCACGACGCCAGCTGCGCGCACTAAGCACCGCTACCGCTGCAGCGATGGCCCTTGGGCCGAGGGCTGCACGCAGAATCGAGACCTGCCGTTCGTCCATTCGGGCCGCTCTACGGCGTTCGCCTGATCACAGCGCGGCGCGCACAACGCACGCGGTGCGCCGCAGGCAGCCAGCTCGGCAGGGCGGCCAGGCGCTGCCCAGCTACGCGCGCCGGGGGCCGCCGTGATAGGCTTGTCGGCCTTGCGCGAGGGCGCCGCCGGTGAAACCTCGCCAGACCTGTGCCAGCACGGGAATTTGTATTCACATTCAGGAGTCGACGAAATGGGTAAGGGTGACCGTAAGACCGCCAAGGGCAAGCGCTACAACGCCAGCTACGGCAATTCGCGTTCGCACGCGGTGAGCAAGGTTGTCGTGGGTGCAGCTGCCCCGGTTGCCAAGAAGGGCGTGGTCAAGGCCCCGGCCAAGAAGGCCGTCGCCAAGAAGACTGTCGCCAAGGCCGGCTGATCCCAGCCAGCTTCGCGACACCAGAACGCGGCGCTTGCGCCGCGTTTTTCGTTTTGCAGGCGGTCGTTACGCTCCCGGCCCATCAACGTGCGCCCATATGCGCAGGATGCCGGCGGCGATCTGCGCTAGAAGCGATCAATGACGCTGATGCCGAGGTCGCGCATGGCGTCCATGCCGGTCAGCACCGCAATGGCCTCGTCCAGGTCCACCCGTTTCCCGATGAGCCGTTGTGGTGCGATCTTCCCGGCCTGGATCATCTCCAACATCGCATCGTACCGCCACGCCTGCATCCCGTGGCTGCCGTAGATCTCCAGTTCGTGGCCGATCACCTGCGCCATCGGGATCCTGGGCGTGGCGTGTTCGCCCAGCATCAGTCCCACCTGGACATGACGGCCGCGCCGCCGCAGGTTGCTGATGGAGTTGAAACAGGTCGCGGGGCTGCCGAGCGCATCGATGGAAACATGCGCGCCGCCCTTGGTGATCTCGCGAATCGCCTCCACCGTGTCGGCCGCTTTCGACGCGTTGACCGTTGCGACCGCGCCGCATTCAACGGCGAACGCCAGCTTGTCGTCGAAGATGTCCACTGCAATCACCTGCGCCCCCAGTGCCGCTGCGATCATCACTGCCGAAAGCCCGACGCCGCCGCAGCCATGTACCACGACCCATTCGCCAGGGCCGGTTCTGGCCTGATCGACCACGGCCCGAAACGAGGTGGCAAACCGGCATCCCAGGCTTGCCGCCGTCGCACTGTCGATGCTGTCCGGCAGTCTAACCAGATTCGTTTCGGCAAAGTCGATCGCGACATATTCGGCGAACGATCCCCATGCGGTGAAGCCGGGCTGGAACTGGTTCGAGCACACTTGCTGATGGCCGCCGTGGCACTGCGCACAGCGCCCGCACCCGGACACGAAGGGCACGGTGACCCTGGTGCCGATCGCAAAGCCCGAGATGTGTTTTCCCAAGGCGACCACTTCGCCGGCGAACTCATGTCCCGGCACGTGCGGCAATGCAATGTCCGGATCGTGCCCCATCCAGCCGTGCCAATCGCTGCGGCAGATGCCAGTGGCCGCCACTTTGATCACCACCCCGTCATCGGTTGGCGTCGGGTCCGGGAGCTGCAGAATTTTCGGAACATGTTCGAAACGCTCGAACTGCATTGCACGCATACATAACCTCAGGAAGCAGCACAACGAAGAGGGGATCTACCGCGCTGCACCGCTGGCGAGCGTTGCGGCAGCTTAGGTTCGTGGCGAGGCGTCGTCCTGGCTGCTGTTTCCGGCCAATGTCTGGGACTGCGACGTTGACGCATGCTCTGCAGCGGGCGCCGGCACCGGCAGCAATTGCTCGGCCAAGCCACGATAGATCGGCGTCTTGCAGACCAGCCCGGAGACTGCGCGCGCGATCAGCACGGTGGCCAGGATCGGCAGCAGCATCTGGCCGGTGTCGGTGAGTTCCAGCGAAATCACCGCCGAGGTCAGCGGCGCCTGGGTCACGCCGGTGAGATAGGCGCACATGCCCAACAGCACGAAGGTGCGCGGGTCCACGCTGGGCATCAGCACCGAGAGGTTGTGGCCGATGCCGGCACCCACTGCCAGCGCCGGCGAAAACAGTCCGCCCGGAATGCCGGCCAGATACGAGACCAGGTTGGCGATGAGTTTCATCAAGCCGAACTCGTGGCCGACCACCGCATGCCCCTGCACCAGGCTGCGCGCCTGTTCGTAGCCGGTGCCGAAGGCGCCTTGCCCGAACACCAGCGCCAGCCCGACCAGGGCAACGCCGCACAACGCGGCCAGCAGCACCGGATGCCGTTGGCGCAGCGCGCCCAACCAGCGCGGTTTGCCGCTGACGCTGGCCAGCACCATCCGCGCGAAAAGGCCGCCAAGTAACCCGGCCACGCTGCCGCACAAGGCGATCGCCAGCCAGGCCTGGCCCAACGGCAAGGCCACCGCCACTTTGCCGAAATAGGTGTAGTTGCCCAGCAGGCCTAATGACACCACTCCGCCGACGATCACCGCGGTGAGCAAGGTGCCGGAAAAGCGGTGCTCGAAACGCCCGCTCAGTTCTTCGATCGCAAACACCACGCCCGCCAGCGGGGTGTTGAACGCAGCCGCGATGCCGGCGGCGCCGCCGGCGAGCAGAAAATGCGAGAGCTCGCGTGGGTCGCGAAAACCGAACCAGCGCCCGAACACATGCATCAGGCTGGCGCCGACATGCACGGTGGGTCCTTCGCGTCCCACCGATGCGCCGCCGAGCAGCGACAAGGTGGTCAGCGCGAGCTTGCCAACCGATACGCGCAACGAGAGGTTGCTGTCGCGAAACGCCGGGTCCGGGTGCTCCAGCGCGGCGATCACCTGCGGGATGCCGCTGCCGCGCGTGGGCCGCAGCGCACCGGAGGTGAGCCAAGCGAGCAGGGCGAAGATGCCCGGCGTCAGCAGCAATGCCCACCAGATCGAGTGTGCGGTAATGCGTTGAAAGAGATGAAAAGCCGCGTCGCTGGCCTTGGCGAACACGATCGCCACCAGCGCCACCGCAATGGCGCCGCCCCACAGCGCAGCGCGACGACGCCAGCCTTCGCTGGACAACAGCGGCCGCGAGCGATGCGGCGGGGGATTGGAACCGGACATTGCGTCATTGTCGCACTGCCGGGCCGCAGCGGTGTCTACAGCGATCCGCATTTTTGCGCGCTCGCCAACACGCGCTGCGCGGTGGCGAGGTGGAGCGGGATCTTCCCTGCGTGCGCATTGTCGGCGTTGATGCGGCCCGCTTACGCACCGCGGCGGCGTTGCGGATGCCGGTCGCGATTACCGGGCGTCGGCTGCCGGCGGCATGCGCAGGGCCGGCAGCAAGGTTGCCGGGTTGCCATCGTTGGGTGCGGCCGCAATCCCCAGCAGCCGGATCATCAGCGCATAGACATCCACGTTGTCGAAGCCTGGCAGTGTCTTGCCCTGCGCCAGATCCGGGCCTTGCGCCAGGAACACCGCGCGCATCGACGGCAATGCCGGATCGAAACCGTGCGAGCCACGCATGCCTTGCCGCGCGCGCTTGGCAAGCTTGTCCGGGAAGAGCGCATCCCAGCCTTCGTGCATTTGGCAGACGATCGACGGAATGCGCGGGTGGCTGCCGTACTGCCAGCGTGCCGGCAGCTCGGCCTTGCGCCAGCAGTCGTAGTGGTCGTGCGCGCCAAGCACGCTGGCCTCGGCAGCGGCCTGTTGCCCGGGCAGTGGCTCCAAACCGATCACCTGGCCATCGGTGATTGCGGTGGCGATCTGCGGCGGCGCGATGTCTTCCACGCTGATCGCATGCCCTGGCGCCACCTCGGCCATGCCATGGTCGGAGACCACGATGATGTTGGTGCGCGCACGCGTGCCATCGCGTTGCATGCCTGTCAGCAGCCGGCCGATGGCCGCATCCACCGCGCGCACGGCGTCGGCGTATTCGCGCGATTCCGGGCCGTGGTCGTGGCCGGCTTCGTCCACGTGTTCGAAGTACAGCGTGACCAGGCGATTGCGCTGGGCACCGTCGGTTTTTAGCCAGCCCCGCACTGCGTCCACGCGCGTGTCCAGGCGCACGCCTTTTTGGTAATGGCGCCATTGCGACGGGCGCACGCCCTTGATCGCCGCCTCGCTGCCTGGCCACGACCAGGTGGCCGCATGCTGGCCCGATTTTTCTACGCCCACCCACACCGGTTCGCCGCCCCACCAGCGCGCATCGCCCACCGCGTCGGACTTGCTCAACCAGAATCTCCCAAGCGTCGGGTCGCGCATGCTGTTGTGCACGATGCCGTGGTGGTCCGGGCGCAGCCCAGTGACCAGGGTGTAGTGATTGGGGAAGGTCAGCGACGGATACGAGGGCGTCATCCAGCGCGCACGTACGCCTTCGCGTGCCAGTTGCGACAGGTTCGGCGTGATGCCGCGATCGAGCATGTCCGCGCGCAGGCCGTCGATGGAGATCAGCAGCAATGCGTGCGGGATGCTGGCCGATGCGGTAGTCGCCGCTGCAGTCGGCAACTGCGTGGGCGCGCTGCGCGCAGATGGGGGGCTGCTACAGGCCGCAAGCAAGGCAAGCGCCGCTGCGGCAACTCCAAAACGTCGGTCGATCATGGCGTAAGTTTACGGCGCAGCGATGACTCCGCGAAGTCAGCCAGTGCGCGCTGCCGAGGCAGGTGCGAACAGATCGTCGGCGCGCGCGGCGCTGCGCGGCGACCAGCCTTCCAGCTGCAACAACGCCTGCTTGGTCGGCAGGCCGCCGCCGAAGCCGGTCAACGCACCATTGGCGCCGATCACGCGATGGCAGGGCAGCACGATCGGCAGCGGGTTGCGTCCGTTGGCAGCGCCCACCGCGCGACTGGCGGCCGGCTTGCCGACTGCCTGCGCTAGTTGCGCATAACTCCAGGTCTGCCCGAACGGAATCTGCGCCAGCGTGCGCCAGACCATCAGCTGAAACGGTGTGCCGACTGGCGCCAGCGGCAGATCGAAACTGCGTCGCCCGCCATGCAGGTAATCGAGCAATTGTTCGCGTGCTTGTCGCACCAGCGGCGCATCGGGGGCGCGCAACCAGCGCGCACGGCCGATGGCGTCGTAGCGGTTCTGCGCAAACAGGATGTGGTGCACGCCGGTGTCGTCGGCGGCCACGCTGAGCGCGCCGATCGGCGAGGGAAAGGTGTCGTAGTGCAGTGTGCTCATGCGCGGGTGTCCTTGCGGTCGTTGGCCAGATGCCACAGGTGCAGCACGGCGTAGGCGCGCCACGGTCGCCATGCCTGCGAACGGGCGTCGGTGGCGCGTTCGCTCAGGCGCTCGGGTGCGCCGAGCACCTGCTGCAGGATCAAATCGCCAGCAGGGAACGCATCCGGATGCGACAACGCGCGCATGGCCACGTAATGCGCGGTCCATGGGCCGATCCCTGGCAAGGCGGTGAAGGCGGCGATGAAGTCGGGCAGGCGCTGTCCGGCGCCGAAGTGCAGCCGGCCTTGCGCGCAGGCCGATGCCAGCGCACGCAGCGTGGCGGCACGCGCACGCGGCAGCCCGAGCTGTTCCAGCGGCGCGTCGGCCAACTGTTCGGGCGTGGGGAAACTGCGATCCAGTCCGGGGGGCATGTCGGCATGCTGGCCGCCGTGGCGGTCGACCAGCCGCGCTGCCAGCGTTGCCGCGCCGGCCACGCTGATCTGCTGCCCCAGTACCGCACGCACCGCCACTTCGAAGCCGTCCCAGCCACCGGGCACGCGCAGGCCGGGTCGGCGTGCGATTGCCTCGGCCAGCAGGGGTTCCGGCGCGAGCGTGGCGTGCACGGCCTGCAGGTCTGCATCCAGATCGAACAGCCGGCGCACGCGCCGCACGATCTGCGGAACCTGGCGCGGGTCGGTGGCGCCGATGCGCAGCAGCAGTTCCGGGCGCTGCGGTGCCGCGCTGACCTCGATCACGCTGGCCTTGCCCGGCGCGCCGATCACGCGCCGGTAACCGTTGGCGTCGACCTGCTCGATGCCCGGAATCGCGCGGCGCTGCAGGAAGGCCAGCATCGCCGGCAGATCCAGCGGCGGGCGATAGCCCAGGCGCAATGTCAGTTCGCCGCCCGGCACCTCGGCACGCTGCTTGCGCAGTGCAGAGGGCGGCATGCCGCAGCCCTGCAGGAAGGCCGCATTGAAGCGGCGCAGGCTGTTGAAGCCGGCTGCGAGCGCGACCTCGGTGACCGGCAGGGCGGTTTCGGTCAGCAGTTGCTTGGCCAGCAGCAGCCGATGCGTGCCGTGCACCTGGATCGGCGTGGCACCCAGCTGCTGCACGAATTGCCGCTGCAGCTGGCGCGCGCTCACGCCCACCGCATCGGCCAGCGTCTGCACCGGCTGCGCCTGCAGCGCGCCGTCGGCAATCATCGCCAGCGCACGCTGCACGCTTTCTTCGCCAAGATGCTGCTGCGCCTGCGGCGACAGCTCCGGCCGGCAGCGCAGACATGGCCGGTAGCCGGCGGCGCTGGCCGCCGCGGCAGTGGGGTAGTAACTGATATTGGACGGATTCGGCGGCGGCGCCGGACACACCGGGCGGCAATAGATGCCGGTGCTGCGCACGGCGGTGAAAAACAGCCCGTCGAAGCGTGCATCGCGTGCCAGCCGGGCGCGGTCGCATTGGGTTCGGTCGGGCGTTGCGGTCTGCATGTCGCCAGTCTATGCGCTCGCACCAGCGCCGGCTGGCCGTTTTCGGACGCGGTTGCGGCGGGCCTGCGCGTTCATGGCCGGGTCAACCCATCGATCCATTCAGCCATAGACTGCGGGTGATCTCCGTCGCGCGCAGTGCCCCACATCATGCTGAAATCGGTTTGTTTGTCCCTTGCCTGCTTGCTCCTGCTGGCCGCCTGCGATCGTTCGGCGACCTCGGCCGATGCAGCAGTTGCGCAGCAGGGTGGTGCAGGGCAGGCCGGCGATGGCGATCACATGGTGTCGGTGGATACGCCCGAACCGGTACCGCCGCCGCGCCCGCGCACGCAGGCAGGCGAGGCAAGCTGGCCGCAGGCGGAACTGGAATCGGGCCAGGCCTGGATCAGCTGCGCGACCGATTACAGCCGCGAGGCCGGCGACGGCACGTTACTGGCGGCCCTGGACCGGGCCAGCGTGGAAGCGGTGCTGGCGCCGTGTCGCGAGACCGGGCTGGTGCGGGTGCGCTACGCCGGCAAGATCAACGCAGGTTTTGCGGCGCTGGTGTGGCGTCTGGCCTCGGTCGCGGAGCAGTGGAAGTTGCCGCATCGCATCCTGGACCTGGATTCCAGTGGCGGGCAGGTGGAGGCGGCAATCCGCGCCGGCTACACCATCGGGGAATCCAACTGGACCATCTGGGTGCGCGAAGGCTCGATCTGCCACAGCGCCTGCGTGTTCGTGCTGGCGGCCGGCGACAACCGCCTGGTCGCCGGCAAGGTCGGCATTCACCGCATGATGCGGATCAGCTCCAAGGCCACCTCGCGCGCCGAGCTCAATCGCGAACTGCGCGAGGTCTACGGCAACGTCAAGGATTACCTGGAGCGCAACGGCGTGGCGGTGGCGGTGGCCGACCTGATGATGACCGTGCCCAACCGTAGCCTGCGCCTGCTCAGCATGGAAGAGCTGCGCGAATACGGGCTGGATGGCACCAACGCGGTGCAGGACGACCTGGAACGCATCCGCCAGATGCGCAAGTGCGGCGATGCCTTCGTACGCCGCAAGGACGCGTTTCTGGTCGCCTTCGACCAGAAGTGCAAGGGCGAGGGCGCAGACCTGGACGCGGTCAATGCCTGCGGCCTGGCCTTGAAGCAGCGCTTCGGCTTTCCGGATGCCGCCTGCCCGGAAGAAAGCCCGCTGGCCGAAACCGATGCCGCGGCGCTGCCGGCCAGCCAGCCGGCCGAGACGCAGACGGGTGAGGCGCAGACCGGCCAAGCGCAGAACGACCAAGTCCAGCGCGACGCCGCAGGTGCGGCAACACCTGCAGCCGAACCAGACGCCGCGCCTGCGCAGGATGCGGCCCAGGCCGGCTCGCCGTCCGCGCTGCACCCCGACGGCTGAGCGCAGCGACCGGCTTCACGCGTATCGCACTGGGCGCTGCCTATCGTCGCTGCATCACAACCGAGCCGGTGACGTATGCGAGGCAAGACCAAGGGTGTGTTACTGGCATATCTCCCGTCGGCCCTGCTGGTGCTGGTCGGCTTCGGCGTGGCCGAGTTGCTGCGCCTGGCCGCTGCCGCCATGCACGAACAATGGCCGGCGACGCTGGCGACCTGGCTGAGTCTGGCGGCGCTGATTGCCGCGATCGCGCGTGCCTTCTGGGTCAGTTGGCGTCTGTGGCGGCCGCGTGGCGTGGCGGCCGTGCCGCCGGCCTCCGGGGGCGAGGCCTAGATCGCGCAGACAACGGCGATGGGACTTCAAAAGGGGGGGGGCTGTTCGCGACTGGCCCCTGATGACTCCAAGACATTGCCGCACGCATCGCACCCAGCCGATGCTGCCATCTGCAGCATGCCTGCCACTTCAAACAGAAGGACGAAAACGCCGCTGCCAGACGGATGACGTCCAATGCGCGCGGCCGTCGGCCGTGGCCAGAGGTCTCTGCTCGCCGCTTGCGTGCTCGAGATATGCGTTGTCCCCAAGGCCCGCGTCAGCGCCTGCCTTGCTGCCTTCAGTGCGGTCTCCGGACCTGCACCCGAGACTTGTGTTGCGCACGAGGCGTCCCAGAGCGTGTTATGTACGTTGAGGTGATGCGAAGCGTCCTGTGGCGCGTGGAGGCAAGGCGCGCAGCGCGGTCTGGGCGCGCCACAGGGCGTTCCTGGCGGGTTTGCCGTCGGCGGCACGGCGCGGGCGCCGCGCGGCTTGCCTTGGCGCCAGCCAAGCCGGCGCCCACGCGGCACCCGCTTTGCACCGCCGGCGGCCAACGCATCTCATCTCAACGTGCATCACGCTCTAGACTGCGCAACTCATCAAGGGTTTGCTGCGCTCTCCCTTTCCACCCGATCCGTACAAGGTCCCGTCCCATGCTTCGTTCTCGTCTGGTTATCGTGTTGGCACTGGCTCCAGCACTGGCGTTCGCTCAACAACCGCAGGCCGCCAGTCGCCCTGCTAGCCCGGCTGGGGCGCAACCGGCACCTGCAGCGCCCGGAGGGCAGCCGGCCCTCAGCCCGGCGCAGCAGGCGCAGCTGACCAAACAGAACACCGAGATGACCCAGGCCGCCTTGCGCGTGGCGCAGATGGTGGACGGCAACCAGGTCGCTTCGCTGTGGGATGGCGCGTCCAAGGTGGCCAAGACCGCGGTCAAGCGCGATGTCTTCGTCAGCCAGATCGGTACCGAACGCGCGCGGCTGGGTGCGGTAGTGGGGCGCGGGCAGGGCTCGGTCACACGGGTCAAGTACGGTCCCGGCGCGCAGGTGCCCGAAGGCCTGTATGTCAACGTCAGCTTACCGATCCGTTTCGCCAAGGCGCAGCAGCCGGTCCGCGAGTTGGTGTCGTTCCGTCTGGACGAAGACAAGACCTGGCGGTTGGCCGGTTACAGCCTGCGCACGGCGGTGAAGTGATGTTTCCATCGGCCGGGAGAAACGTATGCAACTGACGATCGAGCTGCAGATGCTGGGCTGGGCGATGGTGCTCGGGTTGGTTCAACTGCTGGCTGCCTCGGCCAGCATGACCGCCCAACGCGGCACCAAGTGGAACGCCAGCGCACGCGATGGCGAGGCCAAGCCGCTGACCGGCGTGGCCGCCCGGTTGGACCGCGCGTTCCGCAACTATCTGGAGACCTTTCCGATCTTCGCGGCCGCCGTGCTGGCGGTGAGCGTGGCCGGGCGCACCAGCGCAGACACCGCACTCGCCGTGCAGCTCTATCTGTGGGCGCGCGTGGCCTATGTGCCGGTATATGCCGCGGGTATCCCGTACCTGCGCAGCGCCATCTGGGTGGTGTCGTTCTGGGGCATCATCAAACTGGTGCGTGCACTGCTGGGCATTTGAGGCAGCGTCGCCGGCAGGTGTGAGCTTCAATCAGCAGCTTGCACCCGCGCCAAGATTGCATCGATGGCCGCCTGCGTATTGCCGGTACGCAGGGCTTGCTCCAGCATTGGAATCACCCAGGCGCAACCGGCCCTGGTCACATGTGCACACCAGTGGCCGCGCCAGGTGTCCAGTTCTTGCAAGGCCAGCATGCTGCAGCCGCCTCGCTCGGCATGGCCGCCGCGGATGGATTGCTCCAGCCAGAACGGCTTGTCCGCGTCGATGGCGATCGAAAAAACACAGACGTCGTGCGTCGGATCGTCGGCCGAAGGTGCGTTGTTGCGCCGGCTGATCTCCACGACCTTCATGCGTCAGGCTCGGCGTCCGGGTCCCATGCCAGTACGCGAATTTCCACATCGTCCAGCTGTACCAGCTGGCCGGGGCGGATCTTGGCGGTCTTGCGCAGCTCCTGCACGCCGTCGACGCTGACCGCGCCGCTGGCGACGATCGCCTTGCCCTGGCCGCCGCTGTCGGCAATGCCGGTCAGCTTGAGCAACTGGTTGAGTTCGATGTAGTCGCCGTCCAGGTCGAATTCCAGGTATTGCATGGTGCGCTCGGTCGCAGTGAGGCCGCGATTATCCGCCTACTCGCGCTGGAAACGCGCGATCTGTTCCAGCAGGGTTTCGGTACGAGCGACGCTGCGGCCGGCGTGCACGGTGTCCAGGCGTTCCAGCCAGGGGTGACCGCTGCGCTGCAGCCGTCGATAGCACAGCCAGGTGCCGATGCCGCCGAGTACGCCGACCAGCAGGTTGCATAGCAGCCAGGCGTACGGCAACGAAACGCCGGTGAACGCGCGCCACGCAGCGTCTGCCACTGCCACCCACAGCACCCAGAACGCTACGCCCAGCCACGGCGCCACGCGTGTGCGCCAGCGCCGCAGCTGTGCAAGCGCGCGCTGTGTCTGCAGCAGTGGCCTGGCGAAATCCAGCTGCGACAACAGCCACAGTTGACGGGCCGCAGAGGCTGCCAGCGCAACGCACCACATCTGCAGCAATACTCCGCCGACGATGGCTGCCGCCTGTTCGGGGAACGCAAGCCAGCTGTGGGCAACGCAGCCGCTCAATCCGATGGCGCACAGCAGTTGCGCCGACTGGCTCAGCCACAACGGGCGCAGGTGCGCGCGTGCTGCGTGGCTGCGCAGGTCGCCGAGCAGTTGGTTGGTGAGTTCGGCTTGTTGGTCCAGCCGTTGTTCCAGCGAACGCCAGGCCAGGGCGATGTCGTCCAGTTCCATGTCTTGCTCCGGTTGCGGATTGGTGGGGTTCACAGCTCGGCGCGGATGCGCGACTTCAGGCGGCTGAGTTTGGTGGCGACATTGGTTTCGCTGATGCCGAGCACGTCGGCGATCTCGCGATAGCTGTGTTCGTCCAGATAGAGCAACAGCAGCGCGCGTTCCAGCGGCGGTTGGTGTGCGATGAAGGCATACAGCGCGGCCACCTGTTGCTCGCGCACCGGGTCGTGCGCACATGGATCGGCGATGCGCTCCACCACCGCGTCCAGCGCGATCGGCTCGCCGGCCGCACGGCGGCCGCGCAGATCGCTGATCGCTACGTTCAGGGCGATGCGGTACATCCAGGTGGAAAAGCGCCGATTCGGGTCGTAGCCGGGAAATGCCCGCCACAATTGCGTGGCGATTTCCTGCGCCAGTTCGTCGCGGTCGTCGCGGCCGCGGCAATAGCTGGCCGCCACCTTCAGCACGATGGCCCGATGCTGCTGCAGCAGGGCGCTGAAGCGGGTGTGCAGATCTGTGTCCAGGGGCATGGCTCCGGTCGGGCAGGTGAAGGGGCGACACGGGGTGATTCGCGCAGGAGCGCAATTCCTCACAACCTGAATGGACTGTCATGAAAATTTCGACAGCAAGGGGGCTGAAGAGGCACACTATGCTGCTTTGCGCCTGCCGGCTCCGTGCGGCGCCTCCGGAGTTACCCATGACCCAAGAATCTTCCGCGCCGCTGCTGTTTGCAGATCTCGGCCTCTCGGACGCTGTGATGAAGGCCGTTGCCAATGTGGGCTACGAGTCGCCGTCGCCGATCCAGGCCGCCACCATCCCCGCGCTGCTGGCCGGCCGCGACGTGCTCGGCCAGGCCCAGACCGGCACCGGCAAGACCGCCGCGTTCGCGCTGCCGGTGCTGTCCAACGCCGATCTCAACCAGGTCAAGCCGCAGGCATTGGTACTGGCCCCGACCCGCGAACTGGCCATCCAGGTCGCCGAAGCGTTCCAGAAATATGCCGAGGCCATTCCCGGCTTCCGCGTGCTGCCGGTGTACGGCGGCCAGCCGTATGCCCAGCAGCTGAGCGCGCTCAAGCGCGGCGTGCATGTGGTGGTCGGCACCCCGGGCCGGGTGATCGATCACCTGGACCGCGGCACCCTGGACCTGTCCCAGCTCAAGACGCTGGTGCTGGACGAAGCCGACGAAATGCTGCGCATGGGCTTCATCGACGATGTCGAAGCGGTGTTGAAGAAACTGCCGGAGCAGCGCCAGGTGGCGTTGTTCTCGGCCACCATGCCGCCGGCCATCCGCCGCATCGCGCAGACCTACCTGAAGGACCCGGCCGAAGTCACCATCGCGGCCAAGACCACCACTTCGGCCAATATCCGCCAGCGCTACTGGTGGGTGAGCGGTCTGCACAAGCTGGATGCGTTGACCCGCATTCTTGAGGTCGAGCCGTTCGACGGCATGATCATCTTCGCGCGCACCAAGGCGGCCACCGAAGAGCTGGCGCAGAAGCTGCAGGCGCGCGGCATGGCCGCAGCGGCCATCAACGGCGACATGCAGCAGGCCGCCCGCGAGAAGACCATCGCCCAGCTCAAGGACGGCAAGCTGGACATCCTGGTCGCCACCGACGTGGCCGCACGCGGCCTGGACGTGGAGCGCATCAGCCACGTGCTGAACTACGACATTCCCTACGACACCGAAAGCTACGTGCACCGCATCGGTCGCACCGGCCGTGCCGGGCGTAACGGGGATGCGATCCTGTTCGTGACGCCGCGCGAGAAGGGCATGCTGCGCTCCATCGAACGCGCCACCCGTCAGCCGATCGAGGAGATGCAGCTGCCGAGCGTGGACGCGGTCAACGACACCCGCGTCGCGCGCTTCATGACCCGCATCACCGAGACCCTGGCCGGTGGCCAGATCGACATGTACCGCGACCTGCTGCAGCGCTACGAGGCCGAAAACAACGTGCCGGCGATCGATATCGCTGCCGCGCTGGCCAAGCTGCTGCAGGGCGATGCCCCGTTCCTGCTGACCCCGCCGGTGCGCGGTGCGCGCGAGGATACTGCGCCGCGCGAACGTCATGAGCGTGCCGACCGCGGCGATCGCCCCCGCTTCGAGCCGAAGTTCGAACGTGGCCCGCGTGCCGACGGCGAGCGTCCGCGCCGCGAGCCGGCCCCGCGTGGGGAGCCGGAGTTCGGCATGGAGAGCTACCGCATCGAAGTGGGCCACAGCCACGGTGTGAAGCCGGCCAACATCGTTGGCGCGATCGCCAACGAAGCCGGGCTGGAAAGCCGGTATATCGGTCGTATCGATATCCAGGACGATTATTCGATCCTGGATCTGCCGGCCGACATGCCGCGCGAACTGCTCGCCCACCTGAAGAAGGTCTGGGTGTCCGGCCAGCAGCTCAACATGCGCAAGCTGGAAGACGGCGAAGCGGCCACTGCGGCGTCCAAGCCCCGCTTCCCGCGTGGCGGCAAGCCGTCCGGTCGCCCGAACGGCCCGGGCCGTCCGATGGACCGCGCCGGCGCCCCGCACCGCAAGGGTCCGCCGAAGCCGCGCGGCGAGTAAGCCTGTTCGGCATCGCCGGCAGGCACCCTGCAGACGGTGGGCTGCCCAGTATCGCTATGCATTAAAGAGCATAGCGAGCGGGTGGCGCGTTACGGCGCCTCAAGGCGGCGGCGATCAGGCTGATCTCGTCAGCGTCGCTAACCCCGATTGCGGTACGCCAAGCGGGCATAGCCATACAGACTCGGCCGTTACTGCCTTCAGGCGCCCACTGGGCGCCTGAATCGCACTGGGGCGAAGGACGGACGGCGATGGCGCAGGCAATACGCGGCAAGGGCGGTGGGCAAACCATGCATCTGGTGCGTGGCTGGCTGACGCTTCCTCTGGCGCTGTTGATCGGTATCGCCGTCTGCATGACGGTGGTGTCGGCGCTGGTGATCGAAGTCCAGTCCGGCGCTACCGCCTGGATCGTCGGCCAAAACCATTGGTCCAACGCCCAGCAAGAATCGGTGTACTGGATGGAGCGCTACCTGGGCAGCGGCGATACGGCCGATCTGCAGGCCGCCTGCCGCGCGCTGGAAGTGCCGCTGGGCGACCGTGCCGCACGCTTGGCAATCGAACAACCGGTGATCGATTGGGATGCGGTCTACGCCGGTCTGGGCGCCGGGCGTAATGCACATCAAGACATGCCGCAAATGGTGCGGTTGTATCGCTACGGGCACCAAATTCCGTATCTCGGCGACGCCATCGCGCTGTGGAAGCGCACCGACGCCGGCATCCTGCAACTGAGCGACCTGGCCGACCGTGCCGCTTCGGTGCAGGCCGCCAACCGGCCCGACCCGCGTGCGCTGCAGGCACTGCGCGATGAACTGCATCTGCTGGACGGCCGCATGCGCCGCGACGCCTCCGACTTCCTGTCGTACCTGACCCGCTGCGCGCGGCTGCTGCACGATGTGATGGTGGTCTGCAGCCTGGCCACCTTGCTGCTGGTCTTGATCACCTGCGTACTGGCGATGCGGCGCATCCGCGATTATCTGCTGTCGCACGAAGGTCGCTTCCGCACCGCGTTTCAGCAGGCGGCGCTGGGCATGGTCAAGTTCGATCTGCGCGGCAACGTGCTGGATGCGAACGCGTCGATGGCCAATGTGCTGCTCTACCGGCCCGAGGAGCTGCAGGCCTGCACGCTGGCCGAGGTGATGCATCCGGAAGACATCAAGCTGGACAGCCGCGGCATGCTCGATTGGCCCAAGCTGCTGCAGTCCGGCGAGTTGCGCTTCGTGCGTGCCGACGGCGGGGTGATGTGGGGCCGCTGGAGCGCGTCGTTCGTCGAGCCGGGGCCGGAAGAGCCGACCCTGGTGCTCGCGGTGATCGAAGATGTCTCGCACGCGCACGAGCTGGCCGACGAAGTGGCCTTCCATGCGCGCCACGATGCGATGACCGGGTTGATCAACCGGCATGAAATCGAACGCCGGCTGCTGCGCCTGATCGAACTGCCGCAATCACCGCAGATGTGCCATGCGCTGTGCTTTGTCGACCTGGATCATTTCAAGCTGGTCAACGACACCTTCGGGCATGCGGTCGGCGACAGATTCCTGTGCCACTTCGCCGATGTGATCACCATGCAGCTGCGTTCCGGTGATTGGTTGGGGCGCCTGGGCGGCGACGAGTTCGCCATCCTGTTGGCCAATACCGATCTGGCGCAGGCGCAGATCGTGCTGGAACGCATGCATGGCGCACTCGGGCAACCGTGGAGCCATCAAGGCGGGCGACCGCTGACGCCCAGTTGCAGTTTTGGCGTGGTGGAGATTCGCCAGGGCGTCAGCGACCTCAATGCCTTGATGACCGCCGCCGATCTGGCCTGTCATGCAGCCAAGGAAGAAGGGCGCAACCGCATTCGCTGCTTCAACGAAAACGATCTGGCGCTGGCGCAGCGCCGCCACGATGGTGGCTGGATCAGTGCGGTGCAACAGGCGATCGCCGAAGAGCGTTTGCTATTGTATGCGCAGAAGATCCAGGTGCTGAACGACCCGGGACGCCTGCAGTACGAGGTGCTGGTGCGCATGCGCGCCAGCGACGGACGGGTGCTGAGTCCGGGTGAATTCTTGCCGGCCGTGGAGCGTTACGGCTTGGGGCGCATGGTCGATACCTATGTGCTGGAAGCGCTGTGCGCGCAGTTGTCGGCCAACCCGATGCATGTGGCGACGCTGGACCTGTGCCACGTCAATCTGTCTGCGCAGTCGATCGCGCAACCGGATTTTCTCGACGTCGTCTGCGCCCTGTTCGAGCGCTACCCGGCACTGGTGCCGAAGCTGTGCATGGAGATCACCGAAACCGCGGTCATCGGCGATTTGGAACACGCGCAGCGTTTCGTGCAGAGCGTGCGCGCGTGCGGCTGTCATGTGGCGCTGGACGATTTCGGCAGCGGCCTGGCCTCGTTCGGCTATCTCAAGCAATTCACCGTGGACGTGTTGAAGATCGATTGCGGCTTCGTCCGCAACTATGCGCACGATGCGGTGGATCGCGCGGCGGTGCATTCGATCGCCCAGGTCGGGCTGGCGCTGGGCATCGAGGTGGTCGCCGAAGGCGTGGAATCGGAGGCCGACATCCCCGGGCTGCGCGAAGCCGGTGTGGGCCAGGTGCAGGGTTTCAGCCTGCATCGTCCATGCCCGCTGGAAGAGCTGTTGCACACGCCGCAGCTGGTGGCCGTCTCCGGATAAGCGCGCTTGACCCAGGCGACTTCCCGCAGTGCCATGCCGGTGCTGCGTGTACACGCCTCTGGCGGCTGCACGGTAGTTTTGTTGGCTGCTCTAAATCGCCGATAATTGGCAGATGACGATCCGACTCAACAAATACATCGCCGAAACCGGCTTCTGCTCACGCCGCGAGGCCGATCGCCTGATCGGCGAACGCAGGGTCACCGTCAATGGCATGCCCGCCGGCACCGGCGCGGTGGTCGGCGAGGAAGACACCGTGCTGGTGGATGGCCAGCCGCTACGCATACGCGAGGCCAAGAGGCTCGGTGGTCGCAAGCACGTCTACATCGCGCTCAACAAACCGGTGGGCATCACCTGCACCACCGAGAGTTCGGTCAAGGGCAATATCGTCGAATTCGTCGGTCACGAGCAGCGCATCTTCCCGATCGGCCGGCTCGACAAGGACTCCGAAGGGCTGATCCTGATGACCAGCAACGGCAACATCGTCAACGAGATCCTGCGCGCGGAAAATCGCCACCAGAAGGAATATCTGGTCGCGGTCAACAAGCCGGTCACCGACGAATTCCTGCGCGGCATGGCGCGCGGCGTGCGCATCCACAACGAAACCACGCTGCCGTGCCGCACCGCGCGCATTGCCAAATTCGGCTTCCGCATCGTGCTGGAGCAGGGCCTGAATCGACAGATTCGCCTGATGGCTGCCGAGTTCGGCTACCGGGTGACCCAACTGCGCCGGGTGCGCATCGACAACATCAAGCTGGCTGCGCTCAAGCCGGGGCAGTGGCGCAACCTCAGCGATGCGGAATTGCGCGGCCTGCTGCCGCAACGCACCGACTGGTAAGCGCCTGTGCCGGGCCGACTGCATCGCTGTTAGGCCAGCGCAGCCGGCGTTTTGGGCATGGCACCTGTCCGCGCTGCAGTGCCGTTCTGCCGCGTCACACGCGCAACCCCGTGCTGGGTGTTTGCGCCCGCTAGATGGGTCACGCTTGGAAACATCCGATGCCGGCCAGGGCGGTGCTTGCGGTGTTGCACAGTGGGGGCCCGCCCGATGGTGGCACTGGCTGGGCTCCGGCATACTTTTACAGATAACAGCCAGGGGGCGGCAGTGATCAAACCGGAATTGCCGAGCAACGAGGCCGAGCGGCTGGCCGCGCTGCGCCAGTACGACGTGCTGGATTCGCCGGCCGAACGGGCATTCGACGACCTGACCATGATTGCCTCCACGCTGTGCGAGACGCAGATGGCGGCGGTGGTGCTGGTGGACGAAGACCGGCAATGGTTCAAGTCTGCGCACGGTGCGCCGCGCAGCGAAGCACCGCGCGATATCTCGTTCTGCGCGCACGCGATCCTGCGCCCGGACGAAGTGCTGACGGTGGACGACACCTTGCTGGACCCACGCTTCCACGATAACCCGATGGTGGTCGGCAGCGGTGGGGTGCGCTTCTACGCCGGCGCGCCGCTGGTGACCAGCCAGGGCATGGCGCTGGGCTCGCTGTGCGTGTTCGACCAGGCCCCGGCGCATCTGCGTCAAGGCCAGCGCGAGGCCTTGCAGGCATTGTCGCGGCAGGCCTCGCAGCTGCTTGAGTTGCGGCTGGCCGGCAGGCAGTTGCGCCAGCAGTTGCATGAGCGCGAGTGATACGAACAGCAGATGGCCGGCTATTACGCGCAGATGGATGCGTTGAACGCCGACCTGGTCGAACAGACCCGCACCGATCCGTTGACCGGCCTGCCCAACCGGCGCGCGTTCGCGGTGGCATTGGCGGCGGCCACCGAACAGACGCGCGCGGTGGGCCAGCCGCTGTCGGTCGCGCTGCTGGATGTGGACCATTTCAAGACCGTCAACGATGTGCATGGGCACGATCAGGGCGATGCAGTGCTGCGCGAGCTGTCTACACTGCTGCGTGCGCATATGGCCGGTGCCGGCACCATCGCCCGTTATGGCGGCGAGGAATTCGTGTTGCTGCTTCCCAATGCGGATCTGCTGCAGGCACGCGTGCAATGCGAATACCTGCGCCAGAGCGTGGCGGCAATGACGATCGCGCTGCCGGTGACGGTGAGTATCGGTGTGGCGACCTTGTACCCGCAGGAAAGCGTGGAGGCGGTGATCAAGCGCGCCGACCAGGCCCTGTATGCGGCCAAACGCGGCGGGCGCGATCAGGTGGTTGCGCTGGAGTAGGGGTGGGCGTGGTTGCGCGCTCGCCGATGCAGATGGCCTGGCAGGCGCCTGGAACCTCGATCGCTGCGCACCGGGATGCTGACGCCGCGGATGCGGCTTGAACGTCAGCGTGCTTCAACGCAGCGGTCGCTGTGGAGAAGCGTTGGTCTTGCAGCGCCGTGCAATCAGTCGACGATATTCTTCGCCTCGGCTGTGCCGAGCAATTCCGGGTGCGCAACCGTCCGCCGACGCTCCAGGACCGGATGCAGGAATACCGCGCCGAGAATGATCGCCACGCCGAGATAGAACTGCAGGGTCAGCTCGCGTTGTTCGCCCAGCAGCGCGATCGCCAGCACGATGGCGTAGACCGGTTCGAGATTGGTCACCAGTTGCACCGAATAGGCGCTGAGATGCCGCAACGCCACCAGTGCCAGCGCGAAGGGCAGCAAGGTGCAGGCCAGCGATAACGCCAGCAGCAACGCGCCATCGTGCAGGCTGGGCACGACCAGCAGATCGCCATGCAACGCCGGCAGCAGCAGCGGCATCGCCGGTGCAAGCAGGGTCAGGGTCAGGGTTCCGGCGCCCAGTTCCAGCGCGGTGACGGTGAGCGGGTCGGCATGCGCCACCATGCGCTTGTTGAGCGAGCCAAATAGACCGACGAACACCGCCGAAATCGCGCCTACCACCACGCCGGCCCGCATGCCGTCCGGCACCCCGCCAACGACCAGCGCCACGCCGGGCAACACGGCCAGCCCGAACAACAACTCGCGCGGACGGAACGGGCGATGCGTGACCAATGGCTCGATCACTGCCGTGAAAACCGGCGCCAGTGCGATACAGGTCGCCGCCACCGACGCATTGGCCAGCTTGATCGCGCCGTAGAAGGTGAGCCAGTGCAAGGCCACCAGCGCGCCGATGCCGCAATAGCCCAGCACCACACGCCCGGACAAGCCGCGCAGCCCGCGCCACACGCGTGGCCACAAGGCCAGTGCCACCACCACGATCAACATGCGCCACCACACCAGCGGCAATGCCTGCAGCGTGATCAGCTTGCCCAGGATCGCGGTGATGCCCCAAAGCAGGACGCAGAAGTGGATGTGCAGTTGCGCCTTGCGCAGGTCGGTCGTGGGCATGCGCCATTGTCGCCGAAAACTGCGTGATGTTGCGCTGCGAGGGCGGCGGCGCCCCTGTGCAGCGGCGGGGCGAGGGAATGGCCGACCAGCTGTCGAGCCGTCATCGCGCGACCCGCCAGCCATCGACCGACTTGCATCACGGCAAGATGGCCGGCGAGCGATGCACCGCCTCGCGCAGCGATCGATCGCTGCACCTCAGCGATCCACGCTGCGCTCCAGAGACGGCCGCATCGATCATCGCCGGTTGCATGCGCGGACCAAGAGCAGCTGATAAAACGGCAAGCCGTCGTCAGATGGCTGTGGATGCAGCATGCAGACTCCGAGCGCACGCGCGGACCTGCCGGTTCCGAAGTGCCGGCGGTGCCCGCATCGCCGCTGCGCAGTCGCGTTGCGAGCTGCTCTAACGCGCCGACAATTCTTTCAACAGCGCCATCGCCGCCGCCGGGTTGCGTTCTTTCGCCGCACTGATGAAAAACACGAAGACCTCGCGCAGCTGCCGTGTCGGCGCTGCCAATGCATCCACGTGCGGCAGGTCCGCCGGGTCTTCGCCACGACGCCAGGCCTGGACGCGCTCTGCCCAGCGCGCCAGTGCCGGCGCCGGATACCCCGCAGTCAGGCGCGCCTGGCTGCGCATCAAACGCGCATAGACGAAATCAGTGGAGAGATCGGCGAACGAGGGGTGCTCATCCGAATCGGTGACTACCGTGGCCACGCCATGGCCGCGTACCAGTGCGAGCAGCGAGGCATCCACCGCATCGTGGTCGCGGATCTCCAGCACATGGCGCAGCGCACGCGTGCCTGCACGCTTGGGCAGCAACGACAAAAACGCGTCCAGATCGTCGGCCTGCAGCCGGTGCCCTTGTTCGAACTGCCACACCACCGGCCCAAGGGTATCGCCGAGCTCGACAATGCCGCCGATGAAGTCTTCCACCTGCGCCTTGGTGCCAGCCAGCTTGCGCGACTGGGTAATGCGGCGCGGCGCCTTGGCCGAGAATACGAAGCCGGGCGGCACGTCATCGCGCCACTTTGCGTAGGTGGCCGGCTTCTGCGTGCCGTAATAGGTTCCGTTGATCTCGATGGCGGTGACGTGGCGGCTTGCGTATTCCAGCTCGCTTCGCTGCACCAGCCCTTCCGGGTAGAACATGCCCGCGCGCCACGGCGCATAGACCCAGCCACCAATGCCGATATGGATGCCTTCGAGGGCTGGCGGGGCGGAAGCGAACAGATCGGTCATTGCATGGATACTCGCTGGCGAGGTCGTGCGCCATTGCGGATGCTTCAGTGGATGCAACGCGCGCCGGCCGATCATAGCCGTGGCGCGCGTGGCGTGATGAGAACGTGCGGTTGCCACCGGGGCGCCGTTGCGCGGTGCAATGGTTGAGCCTGCACGGCGCATCGTGGCATGGCAGTCTGGCTGTCGTCGCGCCTGGGGGCGTTGCTCCTGCGCCGGTCTGCCGCGTTGGCGTTGCAAACTGCTCGAGGTGGGCTGCGCAAGACGCCAACGGCGCAGCTGCCGGCAAGCCGCGTCGGCTGCGTGACGCGTCTCGATGCCGCTGTTCGGCGCTTTCGCAGTGCTCACCTTACGCCGATGCCCTGGACGCTAGCGCAGCAGCGTATTGGCAGGCCCATGCCCGGCAAGCGCCGTATGACGACTGCCTTGCAGCGACCATCATGAAACGGCGAACGCAGCGTTGTCCGCGTGCGCGCAGCTTCGCTGCGCGTGCGTGACTGCGTGTCGCGTTATCGGACATCGGGTATCGGTCATTGGTTATTGGTCATTGGTCAGCCATCGCCCGCGCGCCGCCACAGCCGGCTACCATGCCAGCTCTGCCGCGCGAGATCGCCCCGATGACCTGGACCACGCCTGATCTGTGTGACCGCTACCCCGAAGCGACAATCGCCGAGCCGCTGTTCCGCCACTTCGGCGGGCGCACGGCATTCGCCGGACCGATGGTCACGGTGCGCTGTTTCGAAGACAACTCGCGGGTGCGCGAGCTGGCCGCCACGCCGGGCGACGGCCGCGTGCTGGTGGTGGACGGGCAGGGCTCGCTGAAGCATGCCCTGCTGGGCGACCAGATCGCGGCCAACGCGGTGGCGAACGGCTGGGCCGGCGTGCTGATTCACGGCTGCGTGCGCGATGTCGAGATGCTTGCCACGTTGCCGCTGGGGGTGCTGGCGCTGGCGGCGTGTCCGCGCCGCACCGAGCGACGCGATCTGGGCGATGTGGATGTGCCGGTGAACTTTGCTGGCGTCCCCTTCGTTCCGGGCCATTGGCTGTACGCCGATGCCAATGGCGTGCTGGTGGCGCCGCAACCGTTGGCGCTGGATGGCGCCGGCGGATCGATCTGACCAACAACCTGAAGGTGATGCAGTGACCTTGAACCGATGGCTGAGTGGGGGCGTGCTGATGGTGGCAAGCTTGGTGACGACGACGCACGCGGCCGAACTCCCCGCCGGCATGCAGCAGTTCGATGCGCAGATGGAACGCGTGC
The DNA here is from genome assembly GCF_017746155.1 of Xanthomonas sp. D-36-1. NCBI lineage: Bacteria > Pseudomonadati > Pseudomonadota > Gammaproteobacteria > Lysobacterales > Lysobacteraceae > Xanthomonas > Xanthomonas sp. D-36-1. The sequence continues at coordinate 41,731 of NZ_JAGHWR010000008.1, read as the reverse complement.
GCAAACAGTTCGACGTGCCCGGTATTGCGGTGGCCATCGTCAAGGACGGCCAGGTGGTGCTGGAGCGCGGCTACGGCGTGCGCGAGACCGGCAAGCCCGCGCCGGTGCAGGCCGACACGTTGTTTGCGATTGCCTCCAATACCAAGGCGTTCACTGCCGCATCGCTGTCGATCCTGGCCGATGAAGGCAAACTCTCGCTCGATGACAAGGTCATCGACCATTTGCCGTGGTTTCGCATGTCCGACCCGTATGTGAGCGGGCAGATGCGCATCCGCGATCTGCTGGCGCACCGCAGCGGTCTGAGCCTGGGCGCAGGCGATCTATTGTTCTGGCCCAGCACCAGCTACACCACTGAAGAAGTCGTGCAGCGCCTGGCCAAGGTGCCGCTGAAGGGCGGTTTTCGCGACCGCTATGCGTATGACAACATCCTGTACGCAGTCGCCCAGAAGGTGATCGAGCAGGTATCCGGGCAGAGTTACGCGGCATTTCTGCAGCAACGCATCTTCGACCCGGTGGGCATGCGCGGCACGCGCTTCAACGCCGACCATCTGCAGCCCGGCGATCGCGCCGCAGTCGGGCACGCCAAGTACGACTTTACCGAGCTGCGCACGGTGGCGCCGCTGACCTGGTCCAACAACTCCGGCGCCGGCGGCATCTATTCCAGCGTGCACGACATGGCGCTGTGGATGAACGTGCAACTGGCCGGCGGCATCCTGCCCGATGGCAGACCGCTGTTCAGCGCCAAGCGTCAGCAGGAAATGTGGTCGATGATCACGCCGATTCCGATCGGCGAGGTGCAGGTACCCGAGCTTGCCGCGGCGCGGCCGAACTTCGCCGGCTACGGTGAAGGCTGGAGCCTGAGCGATTACCGCGGCCATCGCATGGTCTGGCACACCGGCGGCTGGCCCGGCATGGTATCGCGCCTGACGCTGCTGCCGGATCAGAAGCTGGGTGTGGTGGTGTTGACCAATCAGGAGGTGGGCGCTGCGTTCAACGCGGTGACCTTCCAGGTGCTGGATGCGTTCTTGCAGGTGCCGTCCACCGATTGGACCGCCGCTTACGCCAAGCTGGTGGAGAAGGCCGATCGCGATGCGGACGCGAGTTGGAACAAGCACCAGGACGCTCGCGCGGCACGTTCGACGCCGTCGTTGCCGCTGCGCAGTTACGCGGTCACCTATCGCGACCCCTGGTACGGCGATGTGGCGATTGTCCAGGACGGCAAGCGGCTGCGCCTGCAGTTCGCCAAGACCGCCCAGTTGGTGGGCACGCTGGAGCATTGGCAGCACGACAGTTTCATCGTGCGCTGGGACGACCGCTCCTTGAATGCAGATGCCTTCGTCAATTTTGCGCTGACCCCGGATGGCGCGGTGCGCGAGATGCGCATGGAGCCGATTTCGCCGCTGACCGATTTCAGCTTCGATTTTCAGGACCTGGTGCTGACGCCGGTGCCGACGCCGACCGCCGCGGGCAAATGATGCAGGCAAGCGCGGATCACCTCTGCGCTGCGCCTGGCGGGCCCAAGCGCGCAGATGGGCTCAGATCGCCACGGCAGCCGCACGCTATCGAAGTGCAGCAGCTCCGGTTACGATCTGCGCACTTTTCAGGGATGTTGCCGCACGCATGACCACTCCGCAGATGTCGGTGTACTTCTTCTTGCAGGCTGCTGCGATCTTGTTGGTATGCCGGCTGGTCGGCATGCTGGCCAAGCGCCTCGGGCAACCGCAGGTGGTGGGCGAAATGATTGCCGGCGTGATGCTGGGGCCCTCGTTGTTCGGTTTGCTGGCGCCGGGCGCGCAAGCGGCGTTGTTCCCCAAACAGACCTTGGACGTGCTGTATGTGTTCGCGCAGTTCGGCGTGGGCCTGTACATGTTCCTGGTCGGCACCGATTTCCGCGGCGACCACTTTCGCGCGCGCTATCGCAGCGCCATGAGCGTGTCGATGGCCGGCATCGCGGTGCCGTTCCTGCTGGCGTTCGCCATGTGCCCGTGGCTGATCAACGTGGAGGGGCTGTTTTCGGAAAGGGCCAAGCTGACCGAAGCGTCGCTGTTCCTGGGCGCGGCGATCGCGATCACCGCCTTTCCGATGCTGGCGCGCATCATCCACGAACGCGGTCTGACCAATAGCCCGTTGGGCACCTTGGCGCTGACCGCTGGCGCGTTCGACGATGCCGCAGCGTGGTGCATTCTGGCCGTGGTGCTGGCCAGTTTCGGCGGCAGTTGGGGCGGTGCCTACCTGGCCATCGGCGGCGGCATCGGCTATGCGGTCTTCATGATTTTCGTCGGCCGGCATCTGCTCAAGCGGCTGGCCGATCATGTGGTGCCCGGCCAGCCGCTGAGCAACAGCGTCTTGGCGGTCGTGCTGATCCTGTTCTGCACCAGCGCCTGGGCGATGGATGCGATCGGCATCCATGCAGTGTTCGGCGGTTTCCTGCTCGGTGTCTGCCTGCCCAGGGGCGCATTGACCGAGAAGCTGCGCGAGATGCTGCAGCCGTTCGTCGTGGTGTTGTTGCTGCCGATGTTCTTCACCTATTCGGGCTTGAAAACACAGCTCAGCGTGTTGCTGCAGCCGCAGATCATGCTGGCCGGCGTGGCGATCCTGGCCGCATCGTTCATCGGCAAGGGCGTGGCCTGCTGGGCCGCGGCGCGTGCGACCGGCGAGAACAACCGCGACGCGATGGCGATCGGTTCGCTGATGAATGCACGCGGATTGATGGAGCTGATCATCATCAACATCGGCTTGCAGGCGGGTGTGATCGAACAGGGCCTGTTCTCGGTGCTGGTGCTGATGGCGATCCTGTCCACGCTGATGGCCACGCCGTTGTTCAACTGGATCATGCGCCGCCACGCCCACGTGAGCGACGCGGTGCCGAGCCTGCAATCGCGGTGATCGGTTACGCAATTGCCCGCAGGTGCGGGCAGTTGCGCCGGCGTGTGCGTGGCCGGCGTTGCGTCAACGCCCCAGCGGTAACTGCACGCTGGCCAGCAGGCCACCGCCGGGGCGATTGCTGACGACCAGTTGGCCATCGTGCGCCTGACAGATGGCCGAGGCGATCGCCAGGCCCAGGCCACTGCCGCCGGAATGCCGTGCGCGCGAGCTGTCGGCGCGCCAGAAGCGGTCCAGCAGGTGCGGCAATTGCGCAGGCGCCACTCCGGGCCCGCGGTCGCCGACGGTAAGCTGCACGCCGGTGCCGTCGCGACGCACCTCGATCTCCAGCAGCTTGCCGGCTGCGGCGTAGCGCAACGCGTTATTGATCAGGATCGACAGCACCTGGCCCAGCCGGTGCCGGTCGGCATGCAGGCGCAGCGCCGGATGCGTGGGGTAGTGGATGGTCATCTGCGCCTCGCGCAGCGCCGGCCCCGCCCATTCGATGCGCTCGGCGACGAGCTCCCGCAGCTCGACGCTTTCCGGCTCCAGCACCAGCTGGCCGGCACGCGCCAGCGACACCAGGTGCAAGTCGCCGATCAGGCGATTGATCTGCTCCAGCTGGCGATGCACCAGCCGCAATTGCTCCGGCTCGCGCGGGAAGACGTCATCCAGCATGCCTTGCACGCGTCCCATCGCGGCATTGAGCGGGGTGCGTAATTCATGCGCAAGCATCGCGCTGGAGTCGCGTAATTCGCGCTCGTACTGCTGCAGCCTGCCGCTCATCGTATTGAAGTCGTCGGCCAGGGCAGTGAGCTCGTCCGGCGCGCCGCGCACCACTTGCGCGCGTGCGCCGAAATCGCCATCGCTGACCCGGTGCGCCGCGAAAGCCACCTGCGAAAATTGCCGCGACAGCGGCCGCGACGCGAGCAGGCCGCAGAACAGGATGACCGGCACCGAGATGGTCATCATGGCGCCCAGCATCCACCAGTCCGGATTGGCCAGCCCGGGCAGGAAATTTTCGATGTCGTAATAGCGCTGGAACAGCTCCCACAGGCGGGCCTGGTTGGCCCTGGGCTGCTCGATCAGCTGGGAAATCTCCGCACGCGGCTCGGCCGGCACATTGCTCAGGATCAGGCTGTAGCGCAGATTGAAATAGCACCACATGCCGAACGCGATGACCATCATGGTCACCACCGCCAGCGCGCTCATGCGCAGTCCGACCCACCACCATAGGGGCGCCTGGTTGCGCCAGGCATGAAACCGCCGCAGCACCTTCATTGAAAGCGATATCCCACTGCACGCACGGTGACCAGTACACCGGTGATGCCATGCACTTCGAGTTTGCGGCGCAGGTTGTGGATGTGTGAGTCCACCACCCGTTCCAATGCATCGCTGTCGGGCAGGCAGGCGTCGAGCAGTTCGCTGCGCGTAAAGGCCTTGAATGGGGTCTTGAGCAGCAGCGCGAGCAGGTTGAATTCGGTCGGCGTCAGATCCAGCGCCACGCTGTCGCCGTTTTCGTGTTGCACGCTGGCGACCACGGCGGCCGGATCCACGCTCAGCCGACCGTGCTGCAATGGCTCGCCTGGCGCGCGCACCGCCACGCTCCGGCGTAGCACGGCATGCACGCGCGCCACCACCTCCTTGGGGCTGTACGGCTTGACCACGTAATCGTCGGCGCCGTAGCGCAGGGCGCCGAGCTTTTCCGGCTCATCGCCAATGGCGGTGACCATGATCACCGGCGTGTCGCCGGCGCGGCGGATCGTCGACAGCACCTCGATGCCGCTGAGCTTGGGCAGCATCACGTCCAGCAGCACCAGATCCGGTGCCCATTGCCGGTGCAGCTGGATGGCGCGTTCGCCATCGCCGGCCACCGCCACATCGAAGCCGTCGCGGCGGAGATAGGCCTCCAGAATGCTGGCGCTATCGCTGTCGTCTTCCACCAGCAGAACCTTTTTGCCTGTCATGCGTGTTGCCTTGTCGTCTCGATCAAATCTGGATAATTCCCGAAAACAACCTGGACGCTGCGGGTCGAGGATGTCGGTCGAGATTGGCTCTGTGCTCCGACATCATGATTTCACAAAATATTCCGCATCGTTGGTCTTGCGTGTGCCTGGTTGCCGTCAGTGCGGTGCTGTCGGCTGGCTGCTCGCTGACGCCGGCCTACCAGCGCCCGGTGGTCAGCGTGCCGGCCACCTTCGGCAGCCCGCAGGCTGCATCCCCACCGGCATCCGGTGAGCCCGACGCCAATGCGACCCCCGCCGTCGCTCTGAACGAGCAAGAGCGCGCATTCCTGCAGGCCTTCGCGTCAGACCGCGACCTACGGCCCCTGGTCGAACGCGCCTTGGCGCACAACGGCGATTTCCGCCGTGCGGCGTTGCAGGTAGAACAGGCGCGTGCGCAGTACGGCATTGCGCAGGCGTCGCGCCTGCCGACGCTCGCCGTCGGCGCACAGCAGCTGCGGCAACATTTCGACAACCCGACGCTGGATGCGCGGTACCAGCAGGATCTGGTGATCGCCAATGCGGGGATCGGCAATTTCGAAGTGGACTTTTTCGGCAAGCTGCAGGCGATGTCCGAGGCCGCACGCCAGCGCTACCTGGCCAGCACCTATGGCCGCGACGCGGCGCGTGGCGCCCTGATTGCAGAGGTGCTGCGCGCCTACACCGCCGAGCGCACCACGGCGCAGGCGCTGCAACAGCTGCAATCGCTGGATGCCGACAGCGCTGCGTTGCTTGCCGTTGCCGAGCGGCAATATCAGGTAGGGCTGATTGCGCGCGATGAGCGCGATGCGCAGCGGCGACAGGCCGACCAGGCCCATGTGGCGGCCCTGCAGGGCAACGACAACCACGCTGCGGCGGTGCGTGCGCTGCAGTTGCTGGCCGGCTACGACAGCACTCCGGTACCCGGCGATCTGCAGGGTCTGATCGCCGCTGATACGCCTGCCGGTGCGTGGCGCGCGCTGGATTCGTCGCTGCTGCTGCAACGCCCGGACATCCAGCAGGCCGAGCTGGAGTTGCGCGCGGCCAAAGCCGACATCGGCGCGGCGCGCGCGGCGTTTTTTCCGTCGATCACCTTGAGCAGCAGCGTGGGTACGGCCAGCGACGGATTGAACGGCTTGTTTTCTGCGGGCCACGGCGTGTGGAGCTTCATGCCGCAACTGAACCTGCCGTTGTTCGATGGCGGCCGCAATCGCGCCAATCTGGATCTGGCGCACGTACGCGAACGTGCCGATGTCGCCGCTTACGAGCAGGCGATCGAGTCTGCATTTCGCGAGGTCGCTAACGCGCTCGACGCCCACGCCACCTTGTCGCAGGCTGAACCGCGCTCGCGCGAGCAGGTCGAACGCGAGCAACTGCGTCTTGCTCGAATGCATGAACGCGTGGATGCCGGTCTGGAAGACCGCAGCGCGCTGCTGGCCGAGCGGACCCGCCTCGCTCAAACCGAACTCGATTACCTGGATACCGCACGCCAACGCGTGCTGAGCCGTATCGCGCTGTTTCAGGCGTTCTATGGCGTGCGCCTGCCCACCGCTTCCTGACTTCCGACGGAGACCTTCGATGAACGTATCGTCCTTCAATCGCCAGCGTGCCACCCATGCCGTTCGCGCCGGCGTCCTTGCGTGCATGAGCGCCCTTCCATGCATCGCGCACGCACAAACCGATCTGACCGGGAGTTCGCGCCTGCTGGGAGACCGCACTGAAATCACGGCCGGCGCCGCAGCGGTGGCCACGCCCGAGTATGCCGGCGCCGAGCGCGCGCGCGTGCAATTCAACCCGGTGCTGGTGGTGCAGCGCGGCGTGCTGTTCTTCGACACTTCCCGCGGCGGCGGCCTGCAGTTCCAGAGCAAGTCCGGCTTCTACATATCGCAATCGCTGTATTACGACCTGGGACGGCTGCAAAGCGACAGCAACTGGCGGCCGGGCTCGCGCCTACTGGCCGGCATGGGCGATGTGCCTGGCTCGGTGACGGCGCGCACGCTGGTGATGCAGCAAGTGACGCCTTACATGAACGTCAATGCGGAGGCGGAATTCACGCTCAAGGATGCTGCGCGCCGCAACCGCTATCGCGCCGGGATGGAGTTCACCCTGCTGCATAGCGCCAACGACACGGTCACCCTGGATCTGAACGTGCATGGCGGCGACCGCCGCTTCAATCAGGCCTACTCCGGCGTCACCGATGCGCAAGCCGCGCGCACCCGCTTTACGGCCTTCAATGCCGGCTCCGGTGCGTATGCCGCCGCGGTAGGTGGCAGTTGGACGCACTCGCTGGGCGACCACTGGGCCACCACGTTGGGGGTCACCGGAACGCGCTACCTGGACAACGCCGAAGACAGCCCACTGGTGGCACGCCGCAGCGTGGTCAGCGGCAATCTCGCACTGACCTACAGCCGCTGAGCGGCATGAACCGGGGGATCGAATGATGACGATGTTTTATCGCGGCCTGGTGTGCGGCACGTTGCTGCTGGGACTGGCCGCATGCAGCGGGCCGGATGCGCCGGCCACCGAGACGCCGCGCGCGGTGAAGCTGGAGCGCTTCGGCGGCGGTAGCGATAACCCGTTGCAGGTGCCGGCGCTGGTGCGGCAGGAGCAACGCGCCGAACTTGGGTTCGAAGGGGCAGGCCGCCTGTCCGCCGTGCTGGTGGATGTCGGCGACCGGGTGACACGCGGGCAACTGCTGGCTCGCCTGGACGATGAACCGCTGCGCCTGCGCGAACAGCAGGCCGATGCCAACGTGCGCGCGGCGCTGGCGCAGTCTGGCGAACGGCAACTGCAATTGCGCCAGCAACAGGCAATGTTCGATGACGGTGCCAGTTCCAACGCCACCTTGACTGCCGCGCGTGCAGCGGCAGATGCGGCCGCTGCGCAGCTGCAGGTGGCCAGGGCCGACCTGGCCATGGCGCGCCGCGGCACTCGTTTGGGCGAGCTCCGCGCGCCCTTCGATGGCAGCGTGGTGGCGCGCCTGCAACAACCGCAGACCGATGTGGCGGCAGGGCAGACGGTGCTGCAGGTGGAAGGGCAAGGCCATGTGCAGCTGGTCGCCACGCTGCCGGCAACTGCCGGTGCCGGTCTGGTGCCGGGCCAAACCGTGCATGCCCGCGTGGTCGATGCGGGCGACGCACCGGTCGACCTGCGTCTGCGCAGTCTTTCCAGCCGCCTGGACAATGCCACGACGGTACAGGCCTTGCTGGAACCGCTCGCCGGCGCGCCTTCGCTGCGCAGCGGCGACAGCGTGATGCTGACGCTGCCGACGCCTGCCGCTTCCACGCCGAGTGTGCCGTTGTCGGCGGTATTGCCCCGGCTCAACCGGCAACAGGCCAGCGTGTTCGTTTACCAGCCGGCAAAGCGGGCTGTGATCGAACGCACGGTCGACCTGGGAACGATCGTCGGCGAGCGTGTGCAGATTCTGCGCGGGCTGCGTGCAGGCGAGCAGGTGGTGAGCGCCGGAGTGGGCTTCTTGGTGAACGGCCAGCCGGTGACGCCACTGCAGGCACAGACGCAGCTGAGCGGAGGTCGCACGCCATGAAGCTGACCCAGATGGCGATGCGCTCGAGCCGCCTGACGTTGTTTGCGGCAGCGATGATCCTGATCGGCGGCATCGTGGCGTTTCTCGGCTTCCCATCGCAGGAAGAACCGTCGGTGACCGTGCGCGACACGCTGGTGTCGGTGGCCTATCCGGGCATGCCCAGCGAGCAGGTGGAAAACCTGCTGGCGCGTCCGGTGGAGGAGCGCTTGCGCGAGCTGGCCGGCATCAAGCGCATCGTCACCACGGTGCATCCGGGCAGCGCGATCGTGCAGCTGACCGCCTATGACGATGTGCAGGATCTGCCGGCGCTCTGGCAGCGCGTGCGCGCCAAGGCCGCAGAGGCCGGCGCACAATTGCCCGCCGGCACCCTTGGCCCATTTGTCGACGACGACTTCGGGCGCGTGTCGGTGGCGTCGATCGCGGTGACCGCACCGGGCTTTTCGATGAGCGAAATGCGCGGCCCGTTGCGGCGCATGCGCGAGCAGCTGTACGCCTTGCCCGGCGTGGAGCAGGTGAAGTTATATGGCCTGCAGGACGAATCGGTGTATGTGTCGTTTGACCGTGCGCGGTTGCTGGCGAGTGGCTTGACGCCGTCCGTCGTGATGGCGCAGTTGCGCGCGCAGAATGTGGTGGGTTCCGGTGGGCAGGTCGCGGTGTCCGGGCTGGCGCTGACCGTGGCCACGTCCGGCGAAATCCGCACGCCCGAGCAGTTGCGCGGCGTCCTGCTGAGCGTGCCCGGCGCGCCTGCCGGCGGGGCCCGCGAAGTGACCCTGGGCGAGCTGGCACAGGTGCAGGTCATGCCGGCCGACCCACCGCAAAGTGCGGCCGTTTACCAGGGCCAGCCGGCGGTGGTGGTCTCGGTCTCGATGCAACCCGGCACCAATGTCGCCGACTTCGGCAAGGCGCTGCGCGCCAAGCTCGACGACACCGCACACGAGCTGCCTGCCGGCTTCACCCAGCACGTGGTGAGCTTCCAGGCCGATGTGGTCGAGCGCGAGATGGGCAAGATGCATCACGTCATGGGCGAGACCATCGTCATCGTCATGGCGGTGGTGATGCTGTTTCTGGGCTGGCGCACCGGGTTGATCGTCGGCGCGATCGTGCCGTTGACCATCTTCGCCTCGCTGATCGTCATGCGTGTGCTGAACGTGGAGCTGCAAACGGTTTCCATTGCCGCCATTATTCTTGCGCTGGGCTTGTTGGTGGACAACGGCATCGTGATTGCCGAAGACATCGAGCGACGTCTGGTGGCCGGCGAGGAACGCCGCCAGGCCTGCATTGATGCAGGCCGGACGTTGGCGATACCCTTGCTGACCTCGTCGTTGGTCATCGTGCTGGCGTTCTCGCCGTTCTTCTTCGGCCAGACCAGCACCAATGAATATCTGCGCTCGCTGGCCACCGTGCTTGGCGTGACGCTGCTGGGGTCGTGGTTGCTGAGCATCACGGTGACGCCGCTGCTGTGCATGTACTTCGCCAAGGTGCATGTCGCCAAGACCAGCGATGCAGCCGAATCGCGGTTCTATCGCGGCTACCGTCGTGTGATCGAACGCGTGCTGCAGCACAAGGTGCTGTTCATCGGTGCGATGACGGCGATGCTGGCGGTGGCGGTCACCGTGCTGGTGTCCATTCCATACGACTTCCTGCCCAAGTCCGACCGCCTGCAGTTCCAGATGCCGGTGACATTGCAGGCCGGCAGCGATTCTCGCCAGACCCTGCGCACGGTGAGTGAACTCAGCCGCTGGTTGGGCGACCGCCACGCCAACCCCGAGGTGGTGGACAGCATCGGGTATGTTGCCGATGGCGGACCGCGCATCGTGCTGGGCCTGAACCCGCCGCTGCCGGCGGCCAACCAGGCGTACTTCACGGTCAGCGTGCGGCCGGGGACCGACATCGATGCGGTGATCGCACGGGTGCGCTCGCATGTGCGCAGCCACTTCCCCGCGCTGCGCGCCGAACCCAAACGCTTTTCGCTGGGCGCCACCGAAGCCGGGATGGCGGTGTATCGCGTGGTGGGGCCGGATGAGGCGGTCCTGCGCAGCAGCGCTGCTGCGATTGCCAGGGCCTTGCGGGCCGTGCCGGGCACCGTGGACGTGCAGGACGATTGGCAGGCGCGCATTCCGCGCTATGTGGTGCGGGTGGACCAGCTCAAGGCCCGCCGCGCCGGTGTCAGCAGCGAAGACATTGCGCAGGCGTTGCAGGGGCGCTACAGCGGTGTGGACGCCACGTTGATCCGCGACGATGGCACCGGTGTGCCGGTCGTCGTGCGCGGCAGCACCGACGAGCGTGCCGCCAACGGCAATCCGGCCGATACGTTGGTGTACCCGCAGGCAGGCGGCGCACCGGTACCGTTGGCGGCGGTCGCCACGGTGCTGCGCGACAGCGAGCCGTCGGCGATCCAGCGGCGCAACCTCAGCCGTGCCATCACCGTGACCGCACGCAACCCGCAGCTGACCGCGACCGAGATCGTCGAGCGGCTGTCCGCGCCGATTGCCGCGCTCAAGCTGCCGGCCGGCTACCGGGTGGAGATTGGTGGCGAGCTGGAAGATTCGGCCGAAGCCAATCAGGCCTTGCTGCACTACATGCCGCATGCGCTGGGCGCGATCCTGTTGCTGTTCGTATGGCAGTTCAACTCGTTCCGCAAATTGTTCATCGTGCTGTCGGCGGTGCCGTTCGTATTGATCGGTGCGGCCCTGGCGCTGGTGATTACCGGCTACCCGTTCGGCTTCATGGCGACCTTCGGCTTGCTGGCGCTGGCCGGCATCATCGTCAACAACGCGGTGTTGCTGCTGGAGCGCATCGAAGCCGAACTTGCCGATGGCCTGCCGCGCCGCGAAGCGGTGGTGGCTGCCGCGGTCAAACGGCTGCGCCCGATCGTCATGACCAAGCTCACCTGCATCGTTGGCCTGGTGCCGCTGATGCTGTTTGCCGGCCCGCTATGGACGGGCATGGCCATCACCATGATCGGTGGGCTGGCGTTGGGCACGCTGGTGACGCTGGGCCTGATTCCGATCCTGTATGACCTGCTGTTCGGTTTGCGCCTGCGCCGCAGGGCCTGAGCGTGGCGAATAAACCGTCGCGAGCGATGGTCAGGCGGGCGTGGCCGGGGCACTCACCGCGATGTACAAGCGGTACATCCCGATCCGGGCACCGGCCGCGCCCGCCTGGTGGTTGCGCTGTTGTTTCTCGCTGATCTAAACAGCGTCTGCATTCGCCAGCCTGGCACGCCATACTGGTGACAGGCAGACGAATGCACGACACGATGGCCAAGGCAAAAAAGAGATCCGCTCAGCAAGCGCTGCAGTCACCTGCGCCGGTGTATCAACTGCATGTGGCATTGACCGGCAGTGCGCCGTTGATCTGGCGGCGCCTGCTGGTGTCGGGCGCAGTACGCCTGGCCACCTTGCATCGCGTGTTGCAGCCGGTGATGGGCTGGAATGGCGCGCATCCGTACGAGTTCGACCTCGGCGGCGGGCGTTACGGCGAATCCGGACTGGATGTGCCCGAGCGCCCCCGGCTCAAGCATGCCGGGCGTGTCACGCTGGAAAGCGCGGTGGGCGAGCTTGAAGGCTTCGATTACTTCTACGGCGCCGGCCCTGGCTGGCAGCATCGCCTGCAAGTGGAAGCGCTGTTGCCGGCCGATGCCGGACTGCGCGTGGCGCGCTGCGTGGACGGCGCCAATGCCTGCCCGCCCGATAGCAGTGGCGGCATTGCCGATTATCAGGCGGTGATGCGCATCATCGCCGACCCGGACCACCCGCAGCATGTGCAGGAATTGGCAACCTTGGGTGGGCGCTTCGAGCCCGGGCATGTCGATCTGGCAGAGGTCAATCGTTTGCTTGCGCGCGTGCGCGAGTGACAGCGGTGGGCGCCTCATGTGCGCAGGCGCTGCAAACCTCGTCTCTATAGTTCTCGTCGCCAGGGCGTTGACGCCTTGCGTGGCCCGATCAGGCCGCGCGTGCCGACCAGCGCCACTGCGGCTTGACGCCCGATCGGCTAGCCTGGGCTCCCGGTGTTTTTGAAGTCTGCGCAATGTTCCGCTGGTTCGAGTCCCTGATCGATATTTTCCCGCCCATCGAGCGGGAGATGCCGCCACGCAGCGTGTGGCGCTTTTATCTGCATTATCTGCGGCCGTTGTGGCCGATCCTGCTGGCCACCTTGATCGCCGGGCTGCTGCTTGCGCTGGTGGAAGTGGCGATGTTCGACTTCCTCGGCCGCATCGTCGACATGCTTGCCGGCAAGCCGGGGCCCGACTTCTTCCGGCAGCATGCGGGCGAACTGATCTGGATGGCGGTGATCACGCTGGTGGCAAGGCCGCTTTTCACCGGCCTGCACAATCTGCTGGTCAATCAGGCGATCGTGCCGGGGCTGAGCAACCGTTCGCGCTGGCTGATGCACAACTACGTGGTGCGCCAGAGCCTTGGCTTCTTCAACAACGATTTTGCCGGGCGCATCGCCAACCGGGTGATGCAGACCGGCACCTCGCTGCGCGAGTCGGCCGTGCAGATGGTGGATGCGCTGTGGTACATCGTGGTCTACACCGGCAGCGCACTGTGGCTGTTCGCGCAGGCAGACCCCTGGCTGATGGCGCCGCTGCTGCTCTGGCTGGTGGTGTACGTCGCGCTGATGGCGTTCTTCGTGCCCCGCATGAAGGCGCGCGCATGGATGGCATCGGACGCGCGCTCCAAGGCGACCGGCCGCATCGTCGATGGCTATACCAATATTTCCACACTCAAGTTGTTCGCCCATGCCGGCCGCGAACAGGCGTATGTGCGCGATGCCATCGACGAGCTGGCAGTGAAGCACCGCGGGCAGACCCGGGTGACCACCGCCATGGATACCGCCATCGCAGTGGCGAACGGCTTCCTGATCGTGGGCACCTGCGCGCTGGCGCTGTGGTTGTGGAGCCGCGGCCAGATCAGCGTGGGCGCGATCACCTTGGCGACCGGCCTGGTGATCCGCATCCACAACATGTCCGGCTGGATCATGTGGACAGTCAACGGCATCTTCGAGGACATCGGCACCGTGCAGGACGGCATGCAGACCATCTCCCAACCGGTGCAGGTGCAGGATGCCGCGGATGCGGTGCCGCTGCAGGTAACCCAGGGGCAGGTGCAGTTCGAGCACATCCATTTCCATTACGGCAAGCGCGGTGGGGTGATCGCCGGGCTGGATCTGCAGGTGCGTGCCGGCGAGAAGATCGGCCTGGTCGGGCCGTCCGGTGCCGGCAAATCCACCCTGGTCAATGTGTTGCTGCGGCTGTACGACCTGGAGCAGGGCCGCATCCTGATCGACGGGCAGGACATCGCAACCGTGACGCAGGAAAGCCTGCGTGGACAGATCGGCCTGGTGACGCAGGACACCTCGCTATTGCATCGTTCGATCCGCGATAACCTGCTGTACGGGCGGCCGCAGGCCAGCGAGGCGCAACTTCTCGACGCCGTACGCAAGGCCCGCGCCGACAGCTTCATCGACACGCTGATCGACGGCGAAGGCCGCCGCGGTTTCGATGCGCATGTGGGCGAGCGCGGGGTCAAGCTGTCCGGCGGCCAGCGTCAGCGCATCGCCATTGCGCGGGTGTTGCTGAAGGACGCGCCGATCCTGATTCTGGACGAAGCCACCTCTGCGCTGGATTCGGAAGTGGAGGCCGCCATCCAGGACAGCCTGGATGCGCTGATGGGCAACAAGACCGTGATCGCGATCGCGCACCGTCTTTCGACCATCGCGCGCATGGATCGACTGGTGGTGATGGATGCCGGCAGGATTGTCGAGACAGGCACGCATGCGCAGCTCATCGCACATGGCGGCCTGTATGCGCGATTGTGGGCGCGGCAGACCGGTGGATTTGTTGCGGCGGATGCGTGATTGAAAACTGTGCGCGAGCACGGCGCGACCGTAGCCCCTCTCCCGCGTGCGGGAGAGGGGTTTGGGGGAGGGCAGGGGCGAAGCCGCCTGCCGTGTCATTCCGAAGGCGCGTAGCGACGCGTTTGACATGGCAGGTGGTCACACCTTCGCCAGGCGCCCCCTCATCCGCCCCTGCGGGCACCTTCTCCCGCGCGCGGGAGAAGGAGCAATCACTCGATCGGCTGATCCAGCATCAGTTCGCGTGCGAAGCGTACCGGTGGGGCACCGTACGACAGCATCTTGTCGTGATAGGCCTTCAGGTTGAACTTATCGCCGAGCTTGTCCTGTACCGCCTTGCGGGTGTCCAGATGTTCCTGCACGCCCACGAAGTAGGTCGGGAGCTGCGCGGAGGAGAGCTGCGCACGCACCCACTTGCCCGAGGCTTCGCTTTCCTGCTGGAAGGTGTCGTGGGTCATCAGGTGCATCGCCTTGTCGCGATCCCAGCCGTCCACATGCACGCCTTGGTCGAGAATGGCGTTGGCAATGGTGCGCAGGTAGAACTTGAGTTGCACCAGATGGAACAGCGGGTCGTTATCCAGGTAGCCCTGCTCCTGCATCATGCGCTCGGTGTACACCGCCCAGCCTTCGGCGAACATGCCAGAACGCAGCACCGCGCGCAGCGTGGAGGGGAACTTGGCCGAGTGCCAGCCTTCCAGGTAGTGGCCCGGCGTGCCCTCGTGGATGCTGAGTAGCTGGATCATGCGGGTGTTGTATTCGCGCAGGAACGAATCCACCTGCTTGTCGTTCCAATCGTCGGGAATCGGCGACACCGCGTAGAACGTCTTGAGGTTCTTGTCGAGCGGGCCGGGCGAGTCGCAATACGCGACCGCCACGCCACGCTGGAATTCCGGCATCAGGATGATGTCCACCGGCGAATCGGGCAGCGTCATCAAATCCTTCTGACGCACGAATTCGGTCGATTGCGCCAGCGCTGCCGTGGCCGCGTCCACCACCTTGTCGCGCGCCGGCTTGTCGGCATACGCCAGTTCCAGGGCCGCTTCGATCGCCGCCTGCTGTTGGTCGTCGTCGGGCGACTCGGGCAGCTTGGGAGCGCCAGGCGTGTCCTTGAGCACCGTGCGCGCAATGCCATACATTTCGCCGCGTACGCGCTTGAGCTCGGACTCGGCACGCTGCTTGATGTCGGCACGCGACAGCGACGACAGCAGCGCGAATTTCAGCTTCTGGTCGTATTTTTCCGCACCGATGCGGAAGTCGCCCTTGGCATTGGGCACCAGCACGGTGTCCAGCCAGGTCTGCTGCTCGGCCACTGCCTTGCGCAGGTTGTCGATGGCCGCCTGGGCGCGCGCCGCCTCGATCGGGCCAAGCTGGCTGATGTTGGGCGCGATGAAGCTGTCGACGATGCTCAGGATGCCCTTGTTCTGCTTGGCCACCGTTTCGGCATGGATCTTCGGCACGCGCGCCGGGTCCAGGTTCTCGCGTGCCTGCGCAAAGATGCTCGGGATCTTTTCCATGCGCTGTGTTGCTGCGGTCAGGCGCTCGGGCAGCGGCGCGAATTCGCGCGCCATCAGGCTGTACAGTGCGCTGCCGGCCAGGCCGTTGTAGACCTGCGGGTCCCAGGCCCAGCTTTGCAGCACCTCGGTGTTCCAGATCTCCGATTGCAGCTGGTTGCGCAAAATCGCCGCATCCACCTGGTTCTCGCGCGACAGCTTGGTCACCTCGATCGCATCCAGGGTGGCCAGCAGCTTCTTGCCCGCGTCCAGGCTGCGCTGACGGCCGCTCGCGCTCAGGTCGTCGATCTGCGCATCGAAGCGGTGGTCGCCGGTCTGGGTGGCGGTCACCGGCGACAGCTGCATCCAGGTGTCCAGCGCTTGTTTGGATAATGCGGCAAAGCGCGCATCCGGGGTCTGTGCTTCAGGGGCGGCAGGCGCGGTCGTATCGGCACGCGGTGATTGGGGCTGTTGCTGGCAGGCGCTGAGGCCGGTGAGCAGGGCGAGGACAAGCAGGCGTTGACGCATCGTGGGTCCTGGTGGAATCAAACCGCCAGCATAGGCATCTGCGCGCGCGGGCGCATCCGCCATTGGTGTAGGGCAGCCAATAAGTCGACGGCGCTCACCGCCAGGCGGGCGCGGCCGATGCTTGGGACCCGCTGTGCCGCTTGCACCTTCGGCGCCTGCGCGCCCTCCGCCTTCCCTAATGGATGCTCACCATGCGTGGGTGGCTGCCCCTATCCTGCCGGCCGGCCAGCGGTGCCAATCGCCCGGGGCGCACCACGGCTGCACGTTGTGGGTGCGATCGCTCGTACACTCCGGTTCCCGGGCGCAGCCTCGCTCCCCAGGCTGCGCCTACACGCAACACCATGCTTGCCACCCGCACGGTGGCCTGTGCCAAGGAGGATCACATGCACTACGCCGGTAGCCGTCATTGCGGACGCATCGCGTTCGATCTGCAGACCGAAGCGCCCATCGCCGAGGTCTACGACTGCAGCTGTTCGCTGTGCCGCCGCCGCGGCGGTTTGTCCTGGTTCGGCGCGCGTACGCAGCGGCTGCTTCAGGCCGCGCCGGAAGCTGTCGGCAGTTACCGCTTCCATCAGCACCACATCGATCGCCACGATTGCCGGCAGTGCGGGATCGCACCCGGTAGCGAAAGCCTCAACCCCAAGACCGGCGCAATGGGCGTCGCGATCAATGTGCATTGCCTGCCGGCGCTGGATCTTGCCGGGCTGCAGGTGCATGCAGTCGACGGAGCCAGCCGATGATCTGCGCCATGCAGCGGTATGCCACCGCGATGCTGCTGGGATGGGCAGTGTGCGGGTGTGCAAAGCATCCCGCAGAGATGGCGGCCGACGGCGGCGCTGCGGCGCCGGCACCGCCCGCCGCGCAGGGCAATGCCTTGGCCTACGAGCACGATGTGCGTATCGAGCTGCCTGCCGACCAGATCGGTCAGCGCATCGCCGCGATACGCACTGCCTGCCAGGGCGCGCAGTTCGGCGATTGCGCCTTGCTGGCAGTGGAGCAGGAAGGCGGGCGCGATCCCACGGGACGCGTCAGCGTACGGCTGGCACCGGACGGGATCGAACCCATGGTGCAGTTGGCCGGCCAGCGTGGCGATGTCGCCGCGCGTAGCACGCGGGCCGAAGATCTGGCGCAGCAGATCGCCGACACCAGCCTGGCGCAGGCGCGACTGCAGAAAGAGCATGCGCGCCTGCTCGAATTGCAGCAGCGCCGCGATCTGGCGGTGACCGATCTGCTGGCCTTGTCCAAGCGGCTGGCCGAGATCGAAGCCGAAGCGCAGCAGACCCAACAGCAGGCCGCGCAGCAGCAACGTCGGGTGCGCACGCAGTTGCTGACCCTCAATTTCCGTAGTACCGGTGGCGAGCAGGGCAGGGGCGAGATCACACAAGCCGCCGCCGAATTCGGCGAGGTATTTTCCAGCAGCGTGGCATTCGTCATCCGCGCAGTGGCGGCGCTGTTGCCGGTGGCCGCGGTCGCACTGATCGCCGGCTGGTTGTTGCTGCAGGCGTGGCGTTGGAGCGTACGTCGGCGCCGGATGTCCTGAGGCACCGCAGCTGCGCGACACTGCCGTGCAGCTGCGGGAAAATCCAACTTGTCATTGCACGCGGCGTGCGTCGTCGGTGCTGGTCGCACGCCGCTCGACAGGCGCGGCGGCATGCCCAATCGCAGCAGGACGCGTCACGGCGTCACCCGCGATCCAGCAATGCGGCACCATCGCCGCAGATAAGGCGGCTGAGCCTGGCTCAGCCTTCGTCGACTTCGTACTCCACAAACACGTCCAGCTGCAGTGCCAGCTCCTGCACCGCGTCGCGTACCTTCTGCGCGGTGGCCTCGTTGCCGGCTTCCACTTCGAACTCGTGGCTGCCCGGACCTTCGTCGTCCGACAGGCCGGCCGAGCTGGAATCTTCGTCGTCCAGATGCGGCATCAGATCGTCCACTTCTTCCACGTGCTCGATGCCGTCGATGCTTTGCAGCAAATTGGCAATGGCACGCGCGTCGTCGTCGGTGCCGGTGATGCGCATGCGGAGGGTAGGCATGGGAGTGTCCTGTGGATTGGGGACGTCAAGCCTAGGCATCGCGAGGACAAAACGAGGTGATGGTGTGCGTTGCTTGCGTCACGCGGGCTATGCCGGCCATGCCTGGCTTGTGAGGGGTTCGGCATGCAACACGCGGCCTACTGCGGCGCGCAGCATCGTCGGCATGACGTCATGGTGATGCGCATGATGCATGCAGCCCATGTAGGCACGGCCAGGCCAGTTGCGGCAGCTCACCGGTGTGGCCATGGTCGGCGCGATCTCGTGCGTGCCGACCCGACGCAATGCAACCGACGAGCGGAAGCGCAGATGTTTGTCGTCGGCGTCCAGTACGATCTGCACTTGCTGCACATCGGCGTCGCTGCGTGGTGCCAGCACCGGGAAGCGCCCGGGATCGCCCCGTTTTTAGCGAATGCCAGATTGCCGCTTCCTTCATTCCGCTGCCGATGCTTGCCGCAAACGCCGCCGCGTACGCGGCTCCTGCACGCCTTCGCTCGGCGGCAACGCCACCAGTTCGGCAGGCAGTGCAGGCATCGGGGTGCGTTCGTCCTGTGCTTCGCGCTTGAGCCAGTCGATGAACAATGCCGCGGCCGGGCTGAGCTCGCGGTGGCTGGGGTGCACGATGTAGTACGCGTAACGCGCCTTGAGCGTGGGGCCGGGCAGGCGTACCAGTTCGTAACGTTGCAGGTAGGGCTGGGCGATGTGCTTGCGCGCCAGCACCGCGCCCAGGCCATACACGGCAGCGCGCATCGCGTCGGTGCTGTCGTTGAAGGTATGCATCGGCGGCACGGTGGTACCGCGGACCTGGGCTGCGCGGAACCAGTCGCGCCAACCCTGCGGCGACATATCGGTCAGTAACGGCAATTGCGCGATCTGCGTCGGCGTGCGCAGTGCAGCCACTTCCGGCAACGACGGCGAGGCTACGGGGAACAGCTCGTCGTCCATCAGATGATGCGAGGTTAGTCCGGGCCAAGCGCCTTGGCCATAACGAATACCCAGGTCCGGGCCACCTTCTTCGAAGCGCGAAAAGGCCGTATCCGATTGCAGGTCCATGCGGATATGCGGATAGGCGCGGCAAAAGCGCGGCAACCGCGGCAATAACCAGCAGTACGACAACGACCGCAACGTGGTGACCCGCAGTGGAATGGCGTCTTCGCGTGGATGCAGGTTGCCGGCCACCGCCGCGATCTCGGCCAGCGCGGCGGTGGCGGCGTCGGCCAGCTGGCGGCCTTCGGCGGTGAGCTTGACGCCGCGTGGCAGCCGTTGGAACAAGGTCGCACCTAGCAGCGCTTCGAGCTTGCGCACATGGTGGCTGACTGCGCTGGCGGTAAGGTGCAGTTCTTCGGCGGCGTGGGCGAAATTCTGGTGGCGGGCGGCAGCGGCGAACACGCCCAACGCGGGCAACAGGGTAGGGCGCAGATTCATCGAGGCATGAGTGAGATTTGTGGCTCGCCCCGATACTACGCGCTTGTCGCGCCCACGGTGGCAACCGATGCTGCGTCATCCCTTCGCGACGATCGTGCCATGTCTCCCTGTCTGCCCGCTGCCGTCTTCTGCCGTTTCATTCCTGCATGGCACGGTTTGGGGGCACGGCCATGAGCGCGCAATCGTCGGCGCAGCCTGGGCTTGAAGCACGCCAGTGGCGCACCCCGCTTGAGCTTGGCTTTTTGGGCGTCGTTTGGGGCTGCTCGTTCCTGTTCATGCGCGTGGCCGCGCCCAAGTTCGGCACCGTGGTGCTGGTGGAAATTCGCCTGGCGCTGGGTGCATTGGTGCTGCTGCCGTTCCTGTGGCTGGCGCGCGAACGTTTTCCGCTGCATCGCTGGCCGATGCTGGCGGCCATCGGTGTGCTCAACTCGGCGTTGCCGTTCCTGCTGTTCGCCTGGGGCGCGCAACACGCACCGGCGGCAGTCGGGGCGATCTGCAATGCGATGACGGTGTTGTTCACTGCGCTGATCGCCTTCCTTTTTTTCGGCGAACGGATCGGCACGCGTCGCGCACTGGCTTTGCTGGTGGGGTTCATCGGCGTGCTGGTGCTGGCCACCGGCAAATCCGCCGGTTTGAGCGTCGGGCCGGCAGCGCTGGCTGGCGCAACTGCCTCGGTGCTGTATGGCATCGGCTACAACCTGGTGAAGCGCCATATGGGCGATTTGCCGCCTGCTGCGTCGGCGGCGTCGACCCTGGGCTGCAGTGCGCTATTGCTGGCGCCACTGGCGTGGTGGCAATGGCCGACCACGCCGGTGCCGGCGGTGGCGTGGGCCTGCGCCACCGCATTGGGTGTGGTGTGCACGGGGCTGGCGTTCTTGATGTATTACCGGCTGATCCAGCGCATCGGCCCGGCGCGTGCGTCCACGGTGACCTATCTGGTGCCGGTGTTCGGCGCGCTGCTGGCATGGTCGCTGCTGGGCGAACCGCTCACCTGGACCATGCTGGTGGCCGCGGTGCTGATCCTCGGCAGCGTCGCCTTCAGCCAGCGCGCCCGCTGACTGAGCGCGCTCGTCGTTCCGCAGATGTCCGAACCGGTTCTGCTTTGCCTATTCCCGATTCAATCAGCAGGCGGCGCCCGCACCGGCAACGGCACATTGCACAGGTCGATGTGCCCGGCCGGGCGCTTGTAGAAATCGTCCTTGCGGTTGCGGCGCGCTTCGACCACATCGCGGAAGGTCTGGCTGTCGGTGCGCAGCAATTGCAGCGGTGTGCGTTCGGGCGCAGGCACTTCGCTGGCCAGCCGGATCGCGCGGATCGGTGCGCGTTGCGCGGTGTCTTCGTAAAAGCCCATCGGGTCGGGACCGCGTGGCGTGACGCTGAGCAATTCCATGCCCTTGACCACGCGTCCGACCACGGTGATGTTGCGATCCAACTGGCGCGGCGATTGCCCGGTGACCACATACAGTTCGGCGCCGATGCTGCTGTCTTCGTCGTTGTTGCGGCCCGCGCCCAGGGTGCCGTAGCAGTGCGCCAGCCAGGTCTTGCCGGTGGCCGTGTCGCGGCCGACCGGGAAGCCGTCGACAAAGCCCACCTGCGGCGCCCAGCCATCGCTATCGGGCAGGCGCTGGAAATCCAGGCCCTGCGATGCGCGTTCGAATTCTGCCGGCAGATGCGTCTTGGCCGAGCCGAGCGATTTGGCCTTGGCCGGCGTCTCGCCATCGGGGTCGCCGAACTGCACCACGAAATTGTCCTGCGAGCGGTAGATGCTCAGCCCGTCCCAGAAGCGCTCATGCGCCAGCGTGCGAATGTTGGCGACGTGCTCTGGCGCAAATTGCGGCGCCAACTCGATGATGACCCGTCCGGCATCCAGCTCCAGGTACAGCGTGCGGTCCGGATCGAGCACGCGCCACGCGCTGGCCGGCGAGCTGTCGAGAATCTGTTGCGGGCTACGGTAAGCCGCGTTGGCGGCTACGGGTAACAGCAGGGCGAGCAGGCAGGCAGAAGCAACAGTGCGCAGGAGCATGAAGGCAGCCAGCAGGGAGGTGTCTGCGATTCTTGCCGACCACGCGCCCGGACGCAAAGCATGCATCGCATGGCATGGCATGACGCCGACGCAGTGCGCCGGCGTCATGCCGAGGTGCGAAGACCTGCCGCGGGCAGGAGGTTACGGATTGTTGCGCACGTGCGGGCTGGTGTGATGCTCGGCGGTGCCATGGTTGTTGCGGAACAGCGGTACCAGCTGCCACAGCGCCGAGACACCCACCAGCGTGTAGACCACACGCGACAGCAGCGCGTCCTGTCCGCCGAACAGTGCGGCAACCAGATCGAACTGGAACAGGCCCACCAGCCCCCAGTTCAATCCGCCGACGATAAGAAGCACCAGAGTGATGACGTTGATCGTTTTCATGAACGCATTCCATGTGGGTTGGGAGGCCCCAGACTCCGCATGCCCCAGCGAGCAGGCCGTGAGCGTCGCCCACTGGCAGCCTGCCTTGCACACATGTCGCTCACATTCGCCGGCCACGTGCGGTGTCTGCGCGCTTGGGCTGCGGTCGCCAGCCGCACGATGGCCGAGGATCGATGCCTTTGGCAGAGCGGCGACGATCCGATGCTCATAGGGGCGATCTCGCGTCGTTCAGCGCCGAGGCGAACGATGCAGCGGTGTGCATGTTCGGCCTGATGCTGTCCTGATCCGGCACTGAGTCCGCTTCGTCATCCGCGCGCCAGCGCGGCCGCCGAGGACGCCGTACACCCATCGTCAAACGATATCGCCAATGGATAAGGTCGCGTCCGGTGCGGCGGCTGGCTTCGCACGCATGGCCGGCGCGGCGATGGGGATCGCCAAGTTCCTGTTCTGGGCGGGCATCATCATCGCCATCGTGCTGTTCGTGCTGGGCATGACGTCGCGTCCATCGACTGCGTGGCTGGGTGACGCCCATCGCCGAGCGGCCTTCGCACACAGCGCTGACGTGCACATGCGCTGCGATGAACAATCGGGCGACTCAAAACCCTCGGCATCTTTCGAACAAAGTCCGCATCGGGATCACGCTGCCTGCATGCCGGCAGTGCGTGTGGTCAGGCTTGCTGACCCATGCCTTCGTCCCGCGCCCGGGGCACGGCATGCGGCATGTTGCAGGCAGGCAAGGCCCTGCAACATGCCGGATGATCACCTCACACCAAATCCTTGGAGTGTTTGCCGGCCATGCGCGCGAACTCGTGGAGTTCCACCCCCAAGTTCCGAGCACTCTTGGACCGGGTTATCTCGTCGTTCGTCTGCCCCAGCCTCGATCGGTTCGGGCTACTCGGGGCCGAAACATGTTCCCGGCGCGGTGGTGCCGCCCTGGATGTCGATGGCAGATCCTGTGGCTGGCTGGAAGAGGCGCTTGCCTCCTGCGCAGGCAACGCTCTTGCCGCTGCTAGCAGCGCTTCAACGTCATTGCCCTCCAACAAGGCGTTGATGGCCTTGCTGGCCTTGGTCGCACGGCGCTGGGAGAGCGTTTCATGCATCGCGCCCATGACGCCGCGGCTTACCTGCTTGCCCAGCCCGATGTCGGTGCTTCCCTCGCGACGGTTGTTCTTGATGGTGATGGCGGTGTGCTGGTTCAGGGCGCCAACGGTGGCCATGCCTCCGGATATCGCCGACACCGCCAGGCTTTGCGCGACCGGAACATTGCGGGTCCCGCCCTGGGCGGCCGAAACGAGTTTGCTGATCACCGACGATGCGGCGCTGCCCAGGAAGACCAGATGGAACATCTGGCCGATGCGCTGTGCGGTTTGCGCGGTGAACTCGAGATAGTTGTACTTCTTGGCGATATCGTTGAACAGCTGCTGCGACAGCACAGATTTTTCGGCACCGATAAGCAGCTTGGATGCGGTGCCGTTCGGGTCGATTTGGTCGAGCCTGCCCTCACGCAATGCCTCAAGGTCGTTGCGCAGCAAGCGCAGGTCCTGCATTGCCTTGCTGGCGTCGCCGGCCTCGATGTCGCGGTCGTCTGCCGTGATTGCGCCGTGCTGCGCATCCTCTGCTGTCACCGCATCCGCCAGCAGCTTCTCCAGCTCGGCGACCCCGGCGGTGACGCGCTTGACCAGGGCTTGGGTGGGCGACTGGATCAGGCTGCGTAGTTTGTCGGCCTTGATGTCTTCTGCGCTGACCGCCGTGCCGCTGGCCAGCTTCTGCTTGCCTGCGGCGGTCAGTACGTCGGCGTACAACAGGTTGAGCTTGTTGTTGGCTTCCTGCTTGGCTTGCTCGTCGAAACCGGCGGCCACATGTTGTGCAGCCGTCATCAACATCGCGCCAACGGTCTGCGCCGTCGGCGACAGCGCACGCATCGCGCCTGTCTTGCTGAGCAGCCCCAGCGTGCTGGCGACCGGCGAACGTAAGATGCGTGGAATGGCCTGCCAGCGGTTGCCTTGCCACTGGCGATCGTGCGCGCCCTGGGTCATGACGAAATCATGCTGGGCCTGGTGCAGATCCTTCTCTGCTGTCAGCAAGACCTCGGCTGCCGCTGCGCGTTCTGCATGTGGGGAATTTGGATCACGCTGGATCTCGCGAAACCTGTCGCAGGCGTTGGCAAACGTTTCGATCTTTTCCTCGAGGGCGCTTGCCAGTTCGGGGAGCCAGTGCTTGTCATTGATCTGCTTCTTGTCCGGCACGATGACGTGAGCGCCGTGTTCGCGAATCGACTCGCACAGGCTGACAACCGCCGATTGTTGGCCGGCATTCACAGGTGCGGCGACCAGCATGGTCGCCAGGCCGAACCCAGCGCCCGCCCAAGGTTGGCGTGTCGCATAGTTGATCCACGGCGAGACGATGTACTGCATGGCGTTGGTGAGGAAACTGCCGCTCGGGTTGGGCAGGCCGGAGAGCAGTGCGGTGCGCCGCAGGGTGACCACGTCGTGTTCGTTCAGCCCCTGCGCCTTGTACCAATCGCTCACATCGTGTTCGCTGATGCGGCTGACCAGGTCCGCATGCGTGGCCGCGCGTGCCTGCGCACCCGTGGTGCCGGGCGATTTCATCGGCCTGAGCCTGCTGATCAGATCGGCCGCCAAGTCCGGTGCGATTGCGCGTGCATTGTCCGAGGCCAGCTGCTGACGAAGCCGTGCCAGCGTCGCCTTGGTTGCAGTCGATGAGGTGACCGGTGGCGGAGCGAGGGCCGGTGCGTCTTGCTCGGGCCTGGCTAGCAGCGCCCCTAACGTGGTTCCGCTATTGCGCCTGACGGGCGCGCGCCCAAGTGGGCTGAGTGCGGGATCAGGCGCAGATTGCGGGATGACCGTTGCAGAGGTGGAGGCAATGGCGAGCTCTGTCTCCTGGATCTCAGGCGAGTGCGTCCTCGCACTGCGGCTGGCCGGATCGACGGATGCGGATGACTTCATCGGGATATCTCCTGACGTGGATACGGCAGATAGATTGCTTGCGTACCAGACGATTGTTGCGCATCGCATGGGATTGCATCGCAGATGCCGTGGAACCTTCCACCCTTGGCGAGGTTCCTGGTGCAATCCTGAGCCTGCCGGTAGTGATGGAGGCGAGGTGGTGAATGCACTGCGCGAAAATTGAACTACCAGAGCCCTATGCCGCCTGTCTGCACAGCAGATCTTCTATCGCCGTACGCGAACCAAATGAGGTTCCGAAACGGCGCTTGGTCCGCATCAATGTGGCGTACGTGACAGAGCGCGGTTTTTTAAAGGCGCTGGAGTTCGGCCGTTGGCCGGTCTCTGTCTCGTCAGCAGTGTCCCGGATGCGCGTCCATGGCGAGCAGGTCGACGTGGGTGCAGGCCAACACAGGTGCTGCGCTTCAGGATTGCGGCAACGGACCGCATGCTAAGCGAGGTCATTCGAGACGAGTATCACCTGAGGTGCCGAAACCCCTGTGGCCACTACAGCCTTCATAGCTGACTTGAGTAAACAGGCAAGCGTGCGCATTTAGCGAGTGACGTCAGGCTCGCGCTTCGTGCGTTGCGCCGCCGATTCGCGCTTTTTTTACGGCGATTGGGCGCTGACAGTGACACTGCTCGGGTCTGGCAAATGATTCGCCGCCCAGACCGGTCCGTGGCGTCCGGAAGCGGGCGAATCCTCCCGCGCTGCATCAGCGCGCGCGGAACGCCAGCATCGCGCTGGACAGCATCCAGGCGACCGGCAGGTGGCTCTTCTTCGGCGACGCAGCGGTCTTGCGCAGCGCGTTGTGGCGCCGCTTGCAAACGCCTGAAGGCGCAACTGCGTGCAGGTCTGAAGGATCGCCCGTTTGCAGAGCCGTCGGACGAGCAGCTCGCAGTGCAGGCGGAAAACGTGCAATGGGCGGATACCCGTTTGCAGGAGCGTATTGAAGCGTTCGGTGCGGGCGCCGCCTAGGAAGTTGCCGCCGATATGAAGGCGGTCGGCAGTAAGGCGTCGCTGCCCATTGCGTATGAAAGTTTCAGATCGTTTTTCGTTGGCGCGGTGCGGACGCCGCGGTTCCTGCTGCGGCGCCTGCAGCTGGTCGTGAGGGCATGCAGGTTTCGCGCCGGCATCATCCGTTGCGTGAGCGGCGAGGTGAGCGAAGCATGCATCGCCGCATCAGCTGGCATGGCAGCAGCACGGCCGTCATCCTCAGCGGGCCGGCTTGCGTTTGACGTAGAGCTGCTTGCGGACCTGTGCGACCACTTCGCCGTCGCGGTTGTAGACCGTGTTCTCGAACCAGTGCAGATGTTTCTCGCCGTTTGCGGTGGCCTCGCGCAATTGCGCCAGCACGCTGTCGTCGATGACGAAATCCGCCGTTACCGTGCCGCGCCCGGGCTTGACTAAGTCGATGCTGCCGGCCTTGTCCCACACGTAATAATCGCGGCCCAGATTCTGCATGGTCAGTAGCATCCAGAACGGGTCGGTCATCGCAAACAGGCTGCCGCCGAAATGGGTGCCGACATAGTTGCGATTCCACGGGCGCTGGCGCAGCTCCACCCGCGCAAAACGGTAGTCGGCCGAGAGCACGGTGACGTGGATGCCGGCGAACAAGAACGGCGGCCAAAGATTGATGCCTAACTTGAACAACGATACGCGCATGCGGGCCTGTTTCCTTGGCGAGGGAAAGTGCCCAGCATAACATTCGCATGCGTATGGAGGCTTGCCGCATGCCGACATTGAGACGGTCGTGTTCGTACTGCGAGCCAGTCCAGGCGGTGGGTCATCTCCGCTTACGCAGTCGCATGGTGTGCATTGCCGCTTGGTGCACACCGGGCAAGAGCCCACCGTGGTGGTGCAGTTTTCGTAGGAGCGGACCTGGCCGCGACGGCGCGCTCTCCGCGAATATCTTATCGAGGACTGGCGAGTACCGCCTGGTCGCGGCCGGGTCCGCTCCTACGTGTCCGTGTGGCGCCGCAGCGCCACTGGCTGTCAGAACACCAGCGCCGACATCTTGCGACGATAGCGGCCGACCAGGTCTTCGTCCTCGATCACGCGGAAGGCATCGATCAGGCTACGGCGCGGCAGGTTGTCGTCGAAGCTGCGGTCCTGGCGCAGCATTTCCAGGAACTGCTCCAGCGCCGCTTCGTCGTTGCCGTCGAGCAGATGGCGCACGCCGAGCAGGTGGCGGGCGCGCAGGTCGGCGCCGTTGGCATCCACGGCGGCCTGCAAGGCGCCGGCGTCCGGGGCGTCCTTGAGGACGTTGGCAAAACTCAGCCGCGCCTTGGCGCGCACCGCGCGATCGTCGGCGGCCAGATTGGCGGGCAGGGCGTCGATCAACTGCTCGGCCTCGGTGGTGTCGCCGGTCTTGAGCAGCGCCAGCGCCAGGTCCAGCTTGAGTTCGTCCTTGTCCGGTTCGGCGGCGACCGCTTCACGCAGCGCCGCGGCTTGCGCCTGCGGGTCGAGCGGCGCCAGCGGCACATCTTCGGCCACCTGCGGCTCGGCCGGCAGCACGCCGTGCTGGGTCAGGAATTCGCGCACCTGGCCTTCCGGCATCGCGCCGGGGAAGCCGTCGACGATCTCGCCGCCCTTGACCAGGAACACCGTCGGCACCGAACGGATCTGGAACGCCGCGGCGATCTGCTGTTCCTTGTCCACGTCGACCTTGCCCAGCTCGAACGCACCGTTGTACTCGCCGGCCAGCTTTTCCAGGATTGGCGTCAGCGACTTGCAGGGGCCGCACCAGGTGGCCCAGAAGTCCACCAGGACCGGTGTGGTCAACGATTTCTGCAGGACTTCGGTCTCGAAGGTGTCGGTGGTGGCATCGAATACATGCGGCTTGTCGGACATGGGCTTCCAGAAGTTAAGTACGGCGACAGTGGGAGGTAATGGTGGCAAACGCGGCTGACACAAGCCTAGCGGCAATGACGCGCGCACGTGCCCGGGTCGGGCGCCTTCCGCATGGCCGTGTGAGCACCGGGGGTTCACGCCGCGCCCGGCCGGCACGACAATGCCGCGTCCTGGCGGCGCTTCGCGCCCCGTGTTGGAGTAAGCCAATGGCAACCACCGAGCGCGCACAGCGCTACATGGGCCTGATCGCCGCAACGGTTTTCGTATTGGCGCTGGCCGGTTTCGGCGTCACGCTGCCGGGCTATCTGCAGGCCAGCCATCCGGTGGCGCTGTTGGGCGCGCAGGGCGTGCCGCATGCGCTGGGCTTCAATCTGGTCGCGTTCGTGCTGGTGGGCGCGCTGGGCATGGCCACCGGGGTCAGCCTGCTGGCGCGCATGCCACCCAAGGCGAGCTGGAGTCTGCGCGTGGGCGGGCAGTTGATCGTGCTGGCCGGCCTGGCCTTTCTGGGCATGGGTATGCTGCCGCTGGACCCCGCCGATCTGGATGGCCGCGCCAGCCAGGCCCACGCCACCGCCTGGTTGTTGTGGGCCGTGGCGTTCGTGCCGGGCATGTTGTTGATTGCCGCCGCGCTGCTCAACGGTGCCAAGACCCGCGGACTGGCCTGGCTGAGCCTGGCGGCAGGGCTGCTGGTGGCGGTGCTGGCATTCGGCCCGCCGGGCCTGGTGCGCCAGGCCATTGCGCAACGGCTGGCGTTCCTGGCCTGGGTCGGCTGGCTGGCAGTGGCGGGCTGGATCTGGCCCCAGAAGCCGGCCACGCTGCGGTAACGGTTTGGTCCACCTGCTGCACTGCGGTACCCTGTACCGCTTTGCACCGCCCTAGCATCCGCTCCCAATGTCCACCGTCGAACCGAACGTCTACGACCCGCAGCAGGTCGAAACCTCCGCCCAGCAGTTCTGGGATGCCACCCGCGCCTTCCAGGTCGACGAGAACTCGGAGAAACCCAAGTTCTATTGCCTGTCGATGCTGCCGTACCCGTCCGGTGCGCTGCACATGGGCCATGTGCGCAACTACACCATCTCCGACGTGGTCAGCCGCTACAAGCGCATGACCGGCCACAACGTGCTGCAGCCGATGGGCTGGGATGCGTTCGGGCTGCCGGCGGAAAACGCTGCCATCAAGAACAGGACCGCGCCGGCCAAGTGGACCTACGCCAACATCGCGCACATGCGCGCGCAGCTGAAATCGCTGGGCTACGCCATCGATTGGTCGCGCGAGTTCGCCACCTGCACGCCGGACTACTACGTGCACGAGCAGCGCATGTTCACCCGGTTGATGCGCAAGGGCCTGGCGTACCGCCGCAATGCGGTGGTGAACTGGGACCCGATCGACCAGACCGTGCTGGCCAACGAGCAGGTCATCGACGGCCGTGGCTGGCGCTCCGGCGCGGTGGTGGAAAAGCGCGAGATCCCGCAGTGGTTCCTGCGCATCACCGATTATGCCCAGGAACTGCTCGACGGTCTGGACCAGCTGGACGGCTGGCCGGATTCGGTCAAGACGATGCAGCGCAACTGGATCGGCCGCTCGGAAGGGCTGGAAATCCAGTTCGACGTGCGCGACACCAATGGCGCTGCGCTGGACCCTTTGCGTGTGTTCACCACCCGCCCGGACACGCTGATGGGCGTGACCTTCGTATCGATCGCCGCCGAGCATCCGCTGGCGTTGCACGCGGCCAAATCCAACCCGGAACTGGCCGCGCTGCTGGAAACGCTCAAGCACGGCGGCGTGTCAGAAGCCGAGCTGGAAACCCAGGAAAAACGCGGCATGGCGACCGGCCTGACCGCGGTTCACCCGATCAGCGGCGAGCAGGTGCCGGTGTGGGTGGCCAACTTCGTGCTGATGGGCTACGGCACCGGCGCGGTGATGGCCGTTCCCGGCCACGACCAGCGCGATTTCGAATTCGCCAACAAGTACGGCCTGCCGATCGTGCAGGTGGTCAAGCTGCGCGAGCCGCGCAACGAAGAAGAGCAGACCTGGGACGCCACTCACTGGCGCGATTGGTACACCGACAAGAGCCGCGAGCTGGAGCTGATCAATTCGGCCGAGTTCGATGGCCTGGATTTCGGCGGCGCCTTCGAAGCACTGGCCGAGCGCTTCGAGCGCAAGGGGCAGGGCCAGCGCCGGGTCAATTACCGCCTGCGCGACTGGGGCGTGAGCCGCCAGCGTTACTGGGGCTGCCCGATTCCGGTGATCTATTGCGCCAAGTGCGGCTCAGTGCCGGTACCGGAAGACCAGCTGCCGGTGGTACTGCCGGAGAACGTGGAATTCTCCGGAACCGGTTCGCCGATCAAGACCGACCCGAACTGGCGCCAGACCACCTGCCCGGACTGCGGCGGCCCGGCCGAGCGCGAGACCGATACCTTCGACACCTTCATGGAATCGAGCTGGTACGTGGCGCGCTACACCAGCCCGAAGGCACGCGACATGGTCGACCGCCGCGCCAATTACTGGATGCCGGCCGACCTGTACGTGGGCGGCATCGAGCACGCGATCCTGCACCTGATGTACTTCCGCTTCTATCACAAGCTCATGCGCGATGCGCGGCTGGTGGACAGCGACGAGCCGGTGACCAATCTGCTCACCCAGGGCATGGTCATCGCCGACACCTTCTATCGCGATGCCGATAACGGCGGCAAGGACTGGATCAACCCGGCCGACGTCGAGATCCAGCGCGACGAGCGTGGCCGTGTCACTGGCGCAGTGTTGATCGCCGACGGCCAGCCGGTGCAGATCGGCGGCACCGAGAAGATGTCCAAGTCCAAGAACAACGGCGTGGATCCGCAATCGATGGTGGCCAAGTACGGCGCCGATACGGTGCGGCTGTTCTCGATGTTCGCCGCGCCGCCGGAGCAGTCGCTGGAATGGAACGAGGCCGGCGTGGACGGCATGGCGCGCTTCATGCGCCGGCTGTGGGTGCAGGTACACAAGCATGTAGGCGAGGGCGCAGCCGCCGCGCTGGATGTCGCCGCATTGACCGCCGAACAGAAGGCGATCCGCCGCAAGACCCACGAGACCATCGGCAAGGTCAGCGACGACTATGGCCGCCGCCACAGCTTCAACACCGCCATTGCCGCAGTGATGGAACTGTCCAACGCGCTGGCCAAGTTCGACGACATCAGCGAACAGGGCCGCGCGGTGCGCCAGGAAGCGCTGGAAGCGATGGTGCTGCTGCTCAATCCGATCACCCCGCACGCCAGCCACGCGTTGTGGCAGGTCCTGGGCCGTGGTGAGACTCTGCTGGAGAACGTGGCCTTCCCGCAGGCCGATGCCAGCGCGCTGGTGCGCGATGCGTTGACGCTGGCAGTGCAGATCAACGGCAAATTACGCGGCACGATCGACGTCGCTGCCGACGCGACCCGCGAACAGATCGAAGCGCTGGCGCAGGCCGAGCCGAACGCCGCCAAGTTCCTCGAAGGTCTCAGCGTGCGCAAGATCATCATCGTGCCCGGCAAGATCGTGAACATCGTGGCGGGGTAAGTTTTGCTGATCCGTTGGCTTGCCTTCGCCGGCCCGGGCAGTGCGCCGGACCGGCGTGGCAAGGGTAGGTAAGAAGGCCGGGCGTTCCAGCGCGCATATGGGTGCTGACGCGGTCAGCACGCATCGGTGATGTTGCCGCTGCGGCTGCTGCACACTGCACCGGCGTGCGATGTGCGGGTGTGCTGCTGCGACGGCTCTGGCCATGCACTGCGTGGGCGCGCGGCAACACCGAAGGCGAGAGGTGATCGGCGCGAAGCGCCAGGCGTCTGCGGCGTTTGTTCCATCAGTGCGTGACGACGCGCTGCTGGGCTTTCAGGGACACCAGTGCATCGGCGCGTGGCGTGGCTTACGTGGGCACGGCTTTCGTTTTCGCCACTGCCCTTCGCTGGCGCGCACGGGCGCGTGGGGGAGTTTGCAGTGGTTTCTCGACCATCCGTTTCACTGGCGCGTGGCGACGCGTTTTTCATTCCTGGGGCGCCGCAGTTTTTCGCGGCGCCCTCTCAAGCCCCGTTCACGCGGTCTCGGGCAGGCTAGCCGCCTGTTGCCGCCGCCGGGGCGCTCATCCAGACTGTGCCCATGATTCGATTTCCTACTGCCTTCGCTGCGTCCCTCGTGCTCGTCTCGAGCCTCACCGCCTGCGGCTTCCATTTGCGCAATGCGCTGGCGTTGCCGCCCGACACACCGGCGGTGAAGGTGCAGTCCGCCGTGCAGTACAGCGAGCTGGCCAAGCTGTTGCGGCGGGGTCTCAAGGCCTCCGGCGCCACGCTGGCCGACGATGATGCCAAGACCGGCTTTGCCCAGGTGCAGGTGTTGTCCGAGCGTTGGGGCGATCTGCCGATCGCCATCGACAGCCAGGGCCGTGCACAGGAATACAGCCTGCGCTACGCGGCCATTTTCACCGTCACCACCGCCAATGGTTCGGTGCTGGTGCCGCAGCAGGTGATCGAGCTGTCGCGCGATTACGTGTCGCCACCGGTGGACGCCACCGGTACGGCAACCGAGCGCGAAATCCTTGCCGACGAACTGCGCAGGGACATGTCGGCCTCGATCCTGCGCCGTATCGACAGCGTGGTGCGCGCACGCCTGCAGCGCGGCGAAGGTCTGGAGAGCACTCCGACCGCGCCATTGCCGCCGGCTCCGACGGCGCCAGCGCAGCCGACCACGACGCCCGAATCCAGCGTGCCGGCCTCGTTGCCGCCCGCGCCCACGTCGGGCAATTAAGCCGCGCCCCGCGTTTCCGGTCATGGAACTTCGCCCAGAGCAGCTGGCCGGCCAGTCCAGCCAGCCATTGCAGCCGGTGTATCTGATCGCCGGCCCCGAGACCTTGCGCGTGCTTGAGGCCGCCGATGCGGTGCGCGCGCGCGCGCGCGCCGAAGGCATCGGCGAACGCGAAGTGTTCGATGCCGACGGCCGCGAGTTCGACTGGAATCAGCTTGACGCCAGCTTCAATGCGCCCAGCCTGTTCAGTCCGCGCCGCCTGGTCGAAGTGCGCCTGCCCAGTGGCAAGCCCGGCAAGGACGGGGCCGAGGTCATCAGCCGCTTCTGCGCCAACCCACCGCCGGACGTGGTGCTGCTGATCACCGCCAACGACTGGAGCAAGGCGCATCACGGCAAGTGGGCGGAGGCGGTCGGTCGCATCGGCACCATCGCGGTGGCCTGGGCGATCAAGCCGCACGAACTGTCCGACTGGATCGAGCGCCGCCTGCGCGCGCACGGCCTGCGCGCCGACGCCGCTGCCGTGCAGCGCCTGAGCGAGCGGGTGGAAGGCAACCTGCTCGCCGCCGCGCAGGAAATCGACAAGCTCGCCCTGTTGGCCGACGGCAAGACGCTGGATCTGGAGGTGATGGAATCGCTGGTGGCCGATGCCGCGCGCTATGACGTGTTCCGGCTGGCCGAAACCACGTTTTCCGGGCAGCCGGCCGCGGTGATCCGCATGCTTGCTGGCCTGCGCGGCGAAGGCGAGGCGGTCGCCGCGCTGATGCCGATCCTGATCAAGGAACTGCTACGCACCGCGGCATTGGCGAAGGTGCAGGCCAACGGCGGCAACCTGGCCGCCGAAATGAAGGCGCAGGGGCTGTGGGAATCGCGCCAGGCGCCCTTCAAGCGCGCGCTGCAGCGTCACCCCGAACCGCACCGCTGGGAACGCTTCGTCGCCGAAGCCGGGCTGGTCGATCGCATGGCCAAAGGTCGCGCCGACGGCGACGCCTGGGTTGGTCTGGAACGCCTGCTGGTGGCCGTGGCCGAAGCCCGCGCGGTGAGATTGTTGGCGTGAAGGCCAGGGACGCCGGGACCCGGGACCCGGGACCGGGGAGCCGGGAAGGGCAGGGTGACCGGCAGCGAGCCCATTCCGACCAGCTTGCGCAGGGCAGCCGTGCAATCGGCTCTTCCGGATCGCAGGAACAGCAACACTCCCATCCCGACCACGTTGCAGACCCCGGCTCTTCCGATTCCCGAATCCCGAATCCCGATTCCCAGCTCCACCTTTACTACGGCGGCACCTTCGATCCGATCCACCTGGGCCATCTGGCCATCGCCTGCGCGGCGCGCGAGGAACTGGGCGCGTGCGTACGGCTGGTGCCGGCTGCCGACCCGCCGCATCGTCCTGCACCCGGTGCCACCGCCGCGCAACGTGCGCAGATGCTGAAACTGGCGCTGGCCAACCATCCAGGGCTGCAACTGGATACCCGCGAACTGCAGCGCGCCGCGCATTGCGATGCGCCGTCCTACACGGTCGATACCCTGCGCGGGCTGCGTGCCGAACTCGGCCCCGCGGCGCCGATCGCCTGGTTGCTCGGCGCCGATGCCTTCATTGGGCTGCACCACTGGCATCAGTGGGAGGCGTTGTTCGGGCTGGCGCATTTCGTGGTTGCCGCCCGACCGGGCACTGCATTGGCGCTGGCCGACGCGCCGCAGCTGGCCGCGGCGGTGCAGGGCCGTTGGGTCGCCAGCGCCGACGAGCTGCTCGGCGCGCCGGCGGGTCGCCTGTATCTGCTGCATCAGCCACTGCGCGGCGAATCGGCCAGTATGGTGCGTTCACGCATCGCCACCGGTGCGCAATGGCAGAGTCTGGTGCCGCCGCCGGTGGCCGGAATGATCCAGCGCGAAGGCCTGTACCGCAGCGTCCGCCCGGCTACCTGAACACGCGTCCGGCCGGACCGGCCTATAATTCACGCCAATTCCATCGAGTTGCCGCTTTGACCAGCCAAGCCCAAGTCATCAAGACCTCCCTTCCGAACCCGCCGCCGTCCGTGCCGGCCCTGTTGGCTACCGTGCGCGAGGCTGTCGAAGAACTCAAAGCCAAGGACGTGGTCGAGATCGATGTGCGCGGCAAGTCCAGCGTCTGCGACTACATGGTGGTGGTCTCGGGCACCTCGACCCGCCACGTCAAGTCGATCGCTGACGAAGTGGTCAAGTTCGCCAAGCGTCTGGACGTGATGCCGCTGGGCGTGGAAGGCGAGCGCGAAGCCGAATGGGTGCTGGTCGACCTGGGCGATGTGGTGGTGCATGTGATGCTGCCGCGCGTGCGCGAGTTCTATGCACTGGAGCGTCTGTGGACCGTGGGCGATCAACGCCCGTCCGACGAAGACGAGTCCGACGAACTGCGCTGAGTCTGCGCAGGTGCGCCGTAGGCGTGCAGAGACAATAACGGCGCCCTTGGGCGCCGTTGTCGTTTGGGGCGTACGCTGCGCAATCGGCCGGCGTCATGCATTCCCTGCCACGCGCTGTTTGGGGCATGCGCACCGCCGGCGCGTAGCGCCACGCACTTACAGCGGTCCGCGTTCCCACGGCCCGGTGATGGCCAGGGTGATGCCCGGCGTCTGGATGTTGACGAACAAGGTGCGCGCCAACGGGTCCCAGCACGCGCCGCAGAACTCGGTGTCGCGGTAGTCGCCTTCGGCAATGGTCTTGCCGGCATCGGCAATCTGCTGTGAGGTCAGCTGCACATTGTTCTTGGCCAGATAGAACGACTCGCCGTTGCGCGTCAGGCCGAGCAGACGCGCGCCGGGGCCGTACTCGTCCGGGCTTTCGCCGCCGTCTTCGCACAACACCACGCCGCCGCGCGCACTCACCGTCACGTTGTCCGGATTGTGCGCGGCCAGCTGATTGCCGCTGACGAACAGCGCGCTCAGGCGTTGGGTAAACAGGTCCAGCACCCACACCGCACCGTTGCCGTAACCGCGGCGACCCTGCGCATCCACGCCGGTGCTGGTGTCGACGATGAACATCTTGCCGTAGCTGTACCAGATGCCTTCGCCGCGGCTCATGCGCAGCGCGCCATCGGCCCAGGCCTGTGCGAACGGGCCGCTCAGGGTGTCGTTGGCGCCGATGTCGGCAAAGCCGGTTGGTGCGGCGATGCTGTCCAGGTCGGGGTCGGAGACATCCACCCATTCGAGCTGGAATTGCTGGCCGATGCTGGCCACGGTGAGGTCGGCATTGCGGCGCCCGCGCACGCGCGCGGCCTGCAGCCGGCCGTCGTTTTCCAGTGAACCATGACGGCCGCGGCGGTCGTTGGGAATGAAGCGATACAGGCCGGCCTTGTTGCGGTCGTCTTCGGTGAGATAGACGATGCCGGTGCGCGGATCGACCGCCACCGCTTCGTGGCTGAAACGGCCAAGTCCCACCAGCGGGCGGCCGGTGGTGCGGTGGCTGTCCGGGTCCACCTCGAACACATAGCCATGCTTGCGGCCGGTGCTGGAGACCGCATTGGTCTTGATCTCTTCGCAGCTCAGCCAGGTGCCCCATGGCGTAGGGCCGCCGGCGCAGTTGACCAGCGTGCCGCCCAGGCTCGGCTCCAGGCTGCCCCAGCCGCGCCGGCCATAACTCAGGGTGGTGGTACCGCCGCCGGCCTGCTGGGTGCCGCTGAGGGTGCCGGTGTCGTACATCGCCGGGGCGCGGAACGCGCTGCCCGCGCCGCGTTCGTGGTTGCGGATCAGCACATATTCCAGGCCGCGCAGCGGGTCGCTACCGGGACGCCAGTCGGGTCGGCGCAGGCCGACCACGGCCATGCCGTCATGCCGGTCGGGGCAGGGCTGGCCGTCGTCCATGCGGTCGCCGCTCCAGCCGAACGAGCGATAGCTGAAACCCTGTGGCAGCTGCAGCAGCGGCAAACCGGTGCTCTGGTCGGCGACCGGGGCGAGTGGGCCGTACCGGCTCGGGACCGGTGCAAGTTGCGTGGAGTGCGAGGTGGCGGCCTGGGCCTGGCGCGACTGCAACGCGCTCAAGCTGCCAAGGGCGCCGGCGGTCATGACGGCAGCACTGCCCTTGAGAACCTGGCGGCGGGCGGGATCGAAAATCGGCATCGAACGACTCCTGCGTGGCTGGGTGGTCGGGCGACACTAATTGCCAGCTGTAACCACACCATGACACGCAGTGACAAATGGCCGCGGACTGCCCGGGCTGTGACGCGGATATCATGTCGCCATGAAATGCCGACTCATCGCCACCGGCGAGCGCGCACCGAGCTGGGTGGCGCAAGGTTTTGCCGAATATCAAAAACGTCTTTCGCACTGGATGCCGCTGGAGCTGGTCGAGATCGAACCCGGCCTGCGCGGCAAGGGCCGCGATGCGCAGCGCGCGACCGACGACGAAGGCCGCCGCGTGCTCGCTGCGCTGCCGAAAAATGCCTATGTGGTGGCGCTTGATGTGCCGGGGCGCCCGCTCAGTTCCGAACAGCTTGCCCAGCGCATGGAGCATTGGCGCGGGCAGGGCCGCGACCTGGCGTTTCTCATCGGCGGCCCGGAAGGCCATGCGGCGGAGGTGCTGAAGAGCGCCAGCGAAAGCTGGTCGATCGGCCCGCTCACCCTGCCGCACATGCTGGTGCGCCTGATCGTCGCCGAGCAGCTGTATCGCGCCGCGGCGATGCTGGCCAACCATCCGTATCACCGCGCATAAGCGCGGCTAACGAACCGTGTGTGCAGAGCCATAGCGATGCGGCGGCTGCGGTTGCAGGCCGCCGCATCCGGTCCGCTCAATTCAGCGAGAAACTCACCGGCACCAGACCATAGGCCTGCACGGCCTGACCGTTCTGCATCGCCGGCTGGAAGCGCCAGTTGCGCAGCACCTGGCTACGCGCGGCCAGGTCGAGCATGCGATGACCACTGCTGGTCTGCACGCTGACTTCGGCCGGACGCCCATCGGTGCCGACCAGTACGCGCAGCAGGACCGTGCCCTGCTGACCTGCGCGCAGTGCGGCCGTCGGATAGCTCGGCGCTGGCGAACTCAGATACTGCAATTGGCCTGCTTCGATCGGTCCACTGGGGTCGGTGGTGGTAGTCGGGGTACTGTCTGCAACGACGTCGGAGACCGTTGCGGCAACGGCAGACGGTGCGCTGTCGACCAGGGATGTTTCAGTGACCATCGGAGTCTGTACCGGCGCCTGGAGCGTCTTGGTCGGTGAATGCGTTTTCGGCGTGAACGTGACTTCGACTGGAAACGCCAGCGGGGGTGGTGGCGTCGGGATGCTGACCGGCATGAGCCAGCGCTCTTTTGGCGCGGTCTGCTGTGGAATGGCCCGGTGCGAGAGCGGAATCAACAACAACCCGCCCGCCAGGAGGTGCAATGCCACGGCCGTGCTCATCGCCAGAACGCGCGAGGGGTCGATGCCAAGGGGACGGGAAGAAACCTGCGATTGCGTGCGAACCATCATCCACCTCCAGAACGGAACTGCGGAAAGGACCAGCGCGACCCGGATGCACATCACCGTCCGGTGGCGTAGGTTTACCGCAGCGATAGCGACCGCACAAGCGCCACGCAAGATTGCGTGCTTGCGCCGAACCGTCAACGCGGCACGCGTCATCCTTGTGATGCTCGGCGATACCTCGCCGCTCACGTGTGTCGCATGGGTCAGCCGCGGCAATCGTCCGCGCAAACGAAACGCCCAGCCGAAGCTGGGCGTGGATGCAAGAAAAGCCCAGCCCTTTGCAGGGCTGGGGAAACGACGCTGACGGGAGAGTGCGTCAGTAGTCGTACGACACGGAGAACATGGCGTAACGCGGCTGGGTGAAATAAAGCCCCATTCCGTAGGTATTGGACAGCGTGAAGGCACTATCCTCCCAGGTCGAATCCACCTGCAGCGGCTTGCGCTCGTTGAAGATGTTGAAGGCCTGCAAGGTCATGGCGAGCTTGTTGTCCGCGAACGCCGGGCGATAGGTCAGGCCCAGGTCGACGATCTTGGTCCACGGCAATCGGCCGGCATCGCCTGGACGCGACGGTTGGCCATTGCAGGTGTGGTACGAAGAACCATAGCCCACCGGATCGCCGGCATCGGAATCTTCGCTGATGCCGTTGATGCTCACATATCCCAGGCAGGATTTCGGGGTGCCGGACAGGATGCGGATATTGCCCGCGATCAGCCATTCGGGTGCGATCTGATAGGAGCCGTAAAGCTTGATCTGATGGCGGCGATCGTTGGCCAGATACCCGCCCGAGTACCACATCAGCGCAGCAGCGTCCCAATCCTGGGTCTTGGACACATCGGTCTGCCCGATATCGGATTTCACCTGGCCCTCGGTATTGCCGAAGTTGCGCGACCAGGTGTAATCGATACGGCCTTCCCACTTACCGTCGAATGGATGCTGCAGGAACAGGTCCACCGCCAGGTACGTGCGCTTGGCCTTCTTGTCGAAGCCCCAGTCCGAGGGCGACATCGTCACCGAGGTGCGGCCCGAGCCGTCGAGATTGGCGAGGCTGAAGGAATTGGTTTCGCCGGGATTGAAGATGATGCAACCAGGCACGTTGACGGTGCTCGGGTCCACGCCCGATGCCGTCAACTTTGTCCGCATGCGGTCCGCATCGCAGACGTCGTCGATGGTGGCGCCGAGCGTGCGGTAGGTAGCCTTGGCGCCGGTGACCCAACTCTCGCCCAGGGTCTTGTCGAAGCCGAGCATGAACTCGTCCTGGTACATCGACTTCAGGTCGGTGGCGGCGATGCCGGCCGCATCCGGTGCCTGGCCGCATTCCAGATTGGACGACACGATGTTGCCCGAACAGGAGAACCCGGCCGATGGATCCACTGCGACCGGCGTCAGCCCGGTCGGGCTGCCTTGCGCATCGATGCCGGAGTAGGTGAAGTATTCGCGCGTGAAAGTGGACGGCGATGCGCCACGGATGGCCACGCTGTTGGGCAACGCCAGGTAATAGCGACCTGCGTTGCCGTAGACCTTCAGCGACGAGTCGCCGAACACATCCCAGCTCAGTCCCAGGCGTGGCGCCCATTGGTCGCCACTGGTCACGTAAGCCTCGCCCACATCGTTGAAGTTGGTGAACTTGTCGTTGCGGATACCCAATGTCAGCAGCAGCTTGTCGTTGACTTGCCACTTGTCCTCGAGGAAGTAAGCCTTCTGCGCGACTGACATGCTGGTCGCCGTATTGAACACCGAGCGATACACGTAATAGCCGTTGCCACCTGCCGGACCCACGCCCAGCGCAGCGCTGATGGGCGAGGTGGGGCGGGAAGAGCGGCCATAGATCCAGCGGTAGCCTGGCCCCGTGGTGATGACGCCCTCGTTGTCGGCATTGAAATACATGTTGTCCACACCTGCGGTCAGGGTGTGGCTGCCCAGCACGTACTCCAGATCGATGCGCAGGCCGCGCGTCTTGTTTTCGCCGTCGCGTGCCTGGCTGGAGGTCTGGTTGTTGCGGATCTCGCTGCCACCGGTGATGGCCGGGTCCTGCAGATTGGTGTTGGTCAGCAGAGGTGCGGTGCTGGGGTTGTTGCGGAAGTCGGTCTGGCGGCTCTTGCCGTAAGTGGCGCTCAGTGTCAGATCGTCGGTGATATAGCTGGTGTACTTGCCGATGTAGTAGCGGTCGTTGACCTTGACCGTATCGGCGAATGCGCCGTTGGCGTCGCTGACAACGTCCGGGTATCCGTTGAAATCGGTATAAGCACCGCCTTCGCGAGAATTGTTCTTGACGCCGGTCAGTTCGAGAATATTGCTGTCGTTGATGTTCCAGTCGATCTTGGCGTAGACCTTCGGCTCATCGATGCGATAGTTGTTGCGGCCGATGACCGGGTCGTCCCGGCGTGCAGTGGAAACGCCTTCGGTGCGTTCCTGCTCTGCGGCAACGAACACGAACAGGCGGTCTTCGACCAGCGGGCCGCCGGCGTAGACGCTGTAGACCGTGTTCCAGAAGGTGTCGTCCTTTCGGCTGCGGTAAAGCGTGCCGGGCAGGCTTTCATCGCTGTACTCATAGCCGGCAGGCGGTGCGGTATCGGGGTAGAAGACATTTTTGTAGTCGCTGGACAGCGACTTCGGACGCCACAAGGCCTGCGCGCCAAAATGCCACTCGTTGGTGCCACGCTTGCCGACCTGGCTGAGCACGCCCCCGGCCGAGCGGCCGTAGCGGGCGCTATAGCCGCCGGTATAAGTTTCCTGCTGATCGATGGCACCAAACGGCAGGGTGATCCCGCCGATGTTGGTCAGCGGATTGGAGCTGAGATAGCCATTGAGGTAGTAGGCGTTTTCGGTAACGCCGGCGCCGCCGAAGGAAATGGCGTTGCCGAAATAGCCGCTGCCTTGCACCGCGCCGGGCGACAACAGCGCGATCGCTTCGCCCGAGCGCGCCAGTGGCAGGCGTTGCAATTGCTCGGCCGTGATGACGGTACGTGAAGCAGTGGCGGAGACGTCCACCGGCGAGATGTTCTTGCCGGTCACCGTGATGGTGCCAAGGGTGGCAGTCTCGTCGGACGCATTGCTGCTGCCGAAGGACACATCGGTGCCGGCGCCGACGCGTAGCGCGATGTTCTTGCGGGTCTCGGCGGCCTGGCCTTCGCGCTGCAGGGTGACGGTGTAGGTGCCCACCGGAAGGTTGCCGATGGCATAACGGCCATTGGCATCGACGGTTGCAGTGCGCGTCAAACCGGTGTCGCTCTGCGCGGTGACCGTGGCGCCTGCACTGGCCGGCGCGCTTCCGTAGATGCCGGCGGCGAGCATGCCGACGGCGCCGCTCAGGGCAAGCGCAAGCATGCTGATGCGGCCATAGCGCGCAGGCGACGTGGAACGAAACGGGCGGCGTTGCCGCGCGGCGTGGCTGGTCATCTCTATCGCTCTCCAGATGGGCGCCGTCACGAAGATGACGGTGCGCTGACAATCGATGCTAGAGAGCGGTCGCGCCTGCTTAAAGAATAATTTCGCTAAATTTCATATTTTTTTAAGCACAAACAATCAAAAACGCGTATTCAGGCCAAGTCGTCATGACTCTGGGCACTTGCAGCCAGGCATTTTTTTTGGTTTTTAGGGATGGTCTGATCAATG
>NZ_JAGHWR010000007.1:0-1305 GCF_017746155.1 Xanthomonas sp. D-36-1 | reverse complement strand
TCCCAATCGGTCAAGCTCGGCGTCGCTCAACGAGCGTTGCGTCAGTTGGTTCTGCATAAACTTCTCCGAGTCTTTCAGGCGTGCGCATGCGCACCGGTAATCCCCCCACTTTTAGGGAAGGTCTGATCAACTCACCGCAGATGCGCGACACTATCGCCTTATGTAGAGGATTCATCCATGCAGCTGACGTTCGGTGACGCTGAGGGCTTGGGCAAGCGTAAGCAGACCCGGCGCGAGATCTTTCTTGCCGAGATGGAGCAGGTTGTTCCGTGGCAGCAACTGCTTGCCCTGATCGCGCCGCACTATCCAGTGTCGGGGCGGCCAGGTCGGCAGCCGTACGCACTGGCGACGATGTTGCGGATTCATCTGCTGCAGCAGTGGTATGCGTTGAGCGATCCGGCGATGGAAGAAGCGCTGCACGAGATTCCGACCTTGCGGCGCTTTGCCCAGCTCGGTGGGTTGGACGACATTCCCGACGAGACCACGATTCTCAACTTTCGGCGCCTGCTGGAGACCCATGGCCTTGCCGCACGGATGCTGGAAGCGGTCAACGCGCATCTGGCGCGCAAGGGTCAGAGCCTGCGGTCGGGCACGATCGTCGATGCGACGCTGATCGCTGCGCCCAGTTCGACCAAGAACGCCGACCATGCGCGCGACCCTGAGATGCATCAGACCAGGAAGGGAAATCAGTGGTATTTTGGGATGAAGGCGCACATCGGCGTGGATGAGTTTTCCGGACTGGTACACCATGTCCATTGCACAGCGGCCAATGTCGCCGATGTCACGGTGACGCACGCATTACTGCATGGCAAGGAAGACAGCGTGTTCGGCGACAGTGGCTATACCGGGGCGGACAAACGCCAAGAACTGCGGGACTGCCAAGCAGTATTCTTCATCGCCGCCAGGCCCTCGACGATGCGGAGCATCGGCAACACACGCGAGCGTGCACGGGAACAGCGTTGGGAACACTTCAAGGCCAGCGTGCGCGCGAAGGTGGAGCATCCATTCCGGGTGATCAAGCGCCAGTTTGGCTACACCAAGGTCCGCTATCGAGGTCTGGCCAAGAACACGGCACAGGTGCTGACCTTGTTTGCGCTGTCAAACCTGTGGATGAAGCGAAAGCAGTTACTGCCGGCGATGGGGAGCGTGCGTCTGTGAACCGGGAAATTCCCGCGGAAAGCGCCAGAAATGGCGAAATTCCGAAGTTCCAAAAGCCACTCTTCGGAACGACGCCACCTTCCGCCCTGTCAGGTCTCGTTGTTCAGACCTTCCCTAGGGCGTCATTATGCGCGGCGATATGCGCGC